>JBJEYG010000347.1:0-15300 GCA_051886555.1 Gemmiger sp. | reverse complement strand
GGCGAACACGCCGCCGTTCCACAGGGCGCCCTGGGCAATGTAGGCTGCGGCAGTGGCTTCGTCCGGTTTTTCCCGGAACGTCCTCACCGGGCTGACATTCTCGCCGGTTTCGGGAAGGATGTAGCCGTACTTTTCGCTGGGATAGGTGGGTTCAATGCCCATTAGCACCAGGTTGGCGGCGCCCCGGGCTGCCAGCGCCCCCAGGGACTTCAGCGCTTCAAAATAGCTGTCATCCACATAGGGGTCCACGGGGCACACCACCACCGCCTCGTCGCCCGCCACGCCCTGCACGTCGTGCAGATAAGCGGTGGCCAGCGCAATGGCAGGGAAGGTGTCCCGCCGGCAGGGCTCCACCGAAATGCCCACGCCGTCGCCCAGCTGGTTGTGGATGGCCGACACCTGCGTTTTGGAGGTGGCAATGGTAACGGTGGCGTCCGGGTCCACCTGGCGGATCTGCCGGTAGACGCGCTGCACCATCGATTCATAGCTGCCGTCCGGCGTTTTGAAGATTTTGATGAATTGTTTGGAGCGGATGTCGTTGGACAGCGGCCACAGCCGCTTGCCCGACCCGCCCGACAGCAGAATAATGTTCATAAGCTGCTCGCTTTCTGTGATCGTCCCCGGAATCCGTCCTGCCGGGGACCGGGAAAATTCGGTATGGTACCCTGTCGTTACCGCTCGGCGCGCATGGGATTGTTGAGAAAATCCTCGTAGGAAAGGCGGATGCCGTCCTCCAGCTCGGTCTTGTAGGTCCAGCCCAGCGCCGTCGCCTTGGACACATCCAGCAGCTTGCGGGGCGTGCCGTTGGGCTTGGAGGTGTCCCACAGGATCTCGCCCTTGTAGCCGATCACCCTGGCCACCAGCTCGGTCAGTTCCCGGATGCTCAGTTCCTTGCCGGTCCCGGCATTGACCGTCTCGTTGCCGGAATAATGGTTCATCAGGAATACACACAGGTTGGCCAGGTCGTCCACATACAAAAACTCGCGCAGCGGGCTGCCGTCGCCCCAGCAGGTGACGCTGGGCAGGTTGTTGACCTTCGCCTCATGGAAGCGGCGGATCAGCGCGGGCAGCACATGGCTGTGGGTGGGGTGATAATTGTCGTTGGGGCCGTACAGGTTGGTGGGCATGACGCTGATGTAGTCGGTGCCGTACTGCCGGTTGAGGAACTCGCAGTATTTCAGGCCGCTGATCTTGGCCAGCGCATAAGCTTCGTTGGTCTTTTCCAGTTCGCTGGTCAGCAGGCAGCTCTCCTTCATGGGCTGGGGCGCCATGCGGGGATAGATGCAGGACGAACCGAGGAATTCCAGCTTCTTGCAGCCGTTCTGCCAGGCGGCATGGATGACGTTCATCTCCAGCGTCATGTTGAACCACATGAAATCGGCCAGCGCCTCCTGGTTGGCAACGATGCCGCCGACCTTGGCCGCGGCCAGAAACACATACTCCGGCTGTTCGGCGGTGAAAAAGTCCTCCACATCCTGCTGGCGGCACAGGTCCAGCTCGGCATGGGTGCGGGTGATGATGTTGTGGTAGCCCTGGCGCTCCAGCTCCCGCACGATGGCGCTGCCCACCATGCCGCGGTGACCGGCCACATAGATTTTTGCATTTTTTTCCATCATAATTATTTGCGCACTCCTTTTTCCAGCGCTTCGATTTTAGAAAGATCCACATTCTCCTCGGCGCGCTCCACGGCGACTTTTTTCATGTCGCTGTCCACCATCAGGCGCACCAGTTCAGCAAAGCTGGTCTTGGTGGGGTTCCAGCCCAGCCGGGTTTTGGCCTTGGTGGGGTCGCCCCACAGGTTGACCACGTCGGTGGGACGATAGAAATCGGGGCTGACTTCCACCAGCACGCGGCCGGTGGCTTTGTCCACGCCCTTTTCCTGCGCGCCTTCGCCCACGAATTCCAGCTCGATGCCCACGTCATGGAAGGCCAGACGGCAGAATTCCCGCACGCTGTGCTGCTCGCCGGTGGCGATCACGAAGTCCTCCGGCTCGTCCTGCTGCAGGATCAGCCACATGCACTCGGCGTAATCGCGGGCGTAACCCCAGTCGCGCAGAGCGGACAGGTTGCCCAGATACAGCTTGTCCTGCTTGCCCTGGGCAATGCGGGCGGCGGCCAGGGTGATCTTGCGGGTGACGAAGGTCTCGCCCCGGCGCTCGGATTCATGGTTGAACAGAATGCCCGAGCAGCAGTACATGCCGTAGGCTTCGCGGTATTCCTTTACGATCCAGAACCCGTACTGCTTGGCCACCGCGTAGGGGCTGTAGGGATGGAAAGGGGTGTTCTCGTTCTGGGGCACTTCCTCCACCTTGCCGTACAGCTCGCTGGTGGAAGCCTGATAAATGCGGCAGGTTTTTTCCAGCCCGCAGATGCGCACCGCCTCCAGCACGCGCAGCACGCCGGTGGCCACCACGTCGGCGGTGTACTCCGGCACGTCAAAGCTGACCTGAACGTGGCTCTGGGCGGCCAGGTTGTAGATCTCGTCGGGGCGGACCTCGCCCACGATCTTGACCAGACTCAGCGAGTCGCCCAGATCACCGTAATGCAGATGAAAGCGGGGGTGCCCTTCCAGATGGGCGATGCGCTCGCGGTAATCCACGCTGGAACGGCGGATCATGCCGTGCACGTCATAGCCTTTTTCCAGCAGCAGCTCGGCAAGGTAGCTGCCGTCCTGGCCGGTCACGCCGGTGATCAATGCTTTTTTCATAAACAATCTCCTTTGATCCGGCGCCTGGCCGGGTAATAGCGGGGAATCAGCGGGGCGGCTCCCTGCGGGGGTTCTACATGCAAGATCAGACTTTCCCGGCCAAACGCCGCGCCGTTTCTTCCTATTCTAAGCGCCGCCGCGGCGGCGGACAAGCCACGATGTTGCAAACCACTGGTACAATCTTGACTTCTGTGGTATACTGGTTCAAAACGCAGCAAAGGAGCCGGATATGGACGCGTTGTTTCACGGCGAATCCCCCCGCGACCCGCAGGGCGGCACCGTGCGGTCTGACCGCATTATTTACACCCCTTCCAACTTTGCCAAAACCAATCTGCTGTATTTGCAGGAAACCGGGCAGCTTCAGGCGCGCAGACCCCATACCAGCCGGCGCAGCAATCTGCAATCCTGCCTGTTTTTTGTGGTGCTGCAGGGCGCGGGCACGCTGACCTTCGGCGGGGCAGAGTATCCGCTTGCCGCGGGGGACTGCGTGTTTGTGGACTGCATGAAAGGGTATTCCCATCGTTCTTCCGACGAATTGTGGACGCTGCGCTGGGCACATTTCTACGGGCCGAACCTGCCGGGCATCTATGGGAAGTATGTGGAGCGCGGCGGCGAGCCGGTGTTCCGCCCGGCACAGCTGGGGCCGTTGTGCACGGTGTTGGACGAACTGTACACGCGGGCGGCTTCACAGGATTATATCGGCGACATGCGCATCTGTGAAAAGCTGACCACCCTGCTGACGCTGCTGATGGCCGAGACCACCCACCCCGATCCGGGTGCGCCCTCCGGTGGAAAACGGCGCAGCATCCGGGAAGTCAAGGACTATCTTGACACGCACTATGCCGAACACATTACCCTGGACGGGCTGGCAGCGCAGTTTTTCATCAACAAGTTTTATCTTGCCCGCCGTTTTAAAGAGCAATTCGGCGTGCCGGTGGGGACGTACCTGGCGCAGGTGCGCGTTACCCACGCCAAACAGCTGCTGCGCTTTACCGACCTGACCGTTGAGCAGGTCGGCGCAGCCTGCGGCGTGGAGGAACCTTCCTATTTTGCCCGGCTGTTTAAAAAAGTCGAGGGCATCGCCCCGGGCGAATACCGCCGTATGTGGTAAAGGGCAGGGCCGGCAGCCCACCCCGGCCCCCGGCTGCGGGGGTGCGGCGGGCAAAGCGTCCGGAACTTTTTGAGCGGTTGAATCCCCCTGAACAAGGCGTCCGGAAGAAGCAAGGCGGCCCGCGGTTGTGAGCGGCAGCGGCTGCGCTTATCGGTCAAACACGGCGTCGGCGGGGACGCCGTACACTGTGGTGTACAGTGCGCGGCGGATCCGCTCGAAGCGCGGCGCGTCCACCGGGCCGCCGGTGGTCATGATCTGCAGCGGAATGGCCTGCTGGCCGGGCGCGTAGGGCGGCTGGGTGTAGGCAAACGCATTCAGCGCAAAGCCGTTGCGGCAATAAAATCTGATGCGCCGGCGGGCAATGTCGGTTTCGGGCGGTTCTACCTCCAGACACAGCGGGCAGGGCAGCAGCGCTTCCAGCTGGGCCAGCAGCTGCGCGCCCAGGCCGTGGCCGCGGCTGGACGGGTCCACCGCAAAGTGTTCCAGATAGGCAAAATCCTCCAGCCGCCATACCGTCAGCACCGCCTGCACAGCCGGCGTCTGCCCCGGCAGCACATAGGCGGTGAACCGGTCGTCCGTTTCCGTCAGCGCCTGCTGGGCCGCACGGGGGCGGCGCTCATCGGGCGGGAAGCTGGTTTCCATCAATTTCCACACTGGCCCGAATTCCTCGGGCCGCATGGGACGCAGTTGTGTCATCATGGGGAAAATCTCCTTTTCTGTAATGGTTCCATTATATCTGTTTGTAAAACGCATGTAAACTTTTCGCCTCCGGCTCTGTTTTTGCGCAGAGCGATGTGTTATAATCATTTCAATACCCATCAAAGGAGGTGCGCGGTATGGCGCAGAATCCCAACCGGAACAACCGCCGGGTGCGTTCGCCCGGCACCAGCGGCGGTGTGCGCCGGGCCGACTCGGTTCACGGCCCGCAGGAGCAGCGTGCGCCCCGCCAGGTCTACCGCGCCTCTGACCCGCAGCCTGCCTACCAGGAGATGCATGAGTACGACATGGGCGCCATGTACACGCCGCCCCAGCCCGATCCGCGCCAGCAGCGGGAGCGGGCGCGCCGCCAGCGGGAAAAGCGCCGCCGCGACCGCCGCAGGCTGCTGTTGGGAACTGCCGCGGGCATTCTGGTGCTGGCGGGCGTTCTCAACTGGCTGCTGCCGGAAAAAAAGCCCGATGTGGCCGGGGAACCCGAACCGGATGCCGGTATGACGGTGTCGGTGGTGGCGCCGCTGCCCTACGCCGGTGCGGATGCCGGCGAAACAGACGGCGCGCTGGACTGGGGAACCGTCGGCCCGCAGCGCCAGACCGAACCCTATACCTATACCGCCGCGCCCGCTGCCACCGCCAGGGTGCCCGCCCTGGGCGAGGTGGAGCGCACCTGGTTTGCGGACGCCGCCTTCCTGGGCGACTCGCTCACCGAGGGCTTTACCGAGTACGGCATTGATGTGTCCGGCGCGCTGGTGTGCGGTTATGTGGGGGCAAGCCCCAACCAGATCGTCAACCGCGTGGAGCTGGAACACCCGGAGCGCGGCGCCGAGATCCCCATGGATGTGCTGGCCGCCGCCCAGCCCAAAAAGCTCTATGTGCTGATGGGCACCAACGCCCTGCGCACCGAGGGCAGCTACGACGGTTTCCTGGCGTATTACGGCCGTATGCTGGACGAGCTGCGCGCCGCCCTGCCCGACACCGACATCTACGTGCAGTCCATCCTGCCTGTGCGGCCGGAGGCACTGGCCGATTCGCCCGGCCTGAACAGCGCCCGTCTGGCCGAGATCAACAGCGCGCTGCTGACGATGTGCGGCGAAAAGGGCTGCTATTTTATCGATCTGGCCGAAGCCTTCACCGATGAAAACGGCGACCTGTCTGCCGACTGTGCCGAGAGCGACGGCATTCACATTCTGAAAAAGAGTTACGCCACATGGCTCAACTACCTGTGCAGCCATGTGCCGTATGACACAGACAACCCGTATCGCCCGGGCAGTGATTACTACCTGACCGACGCGATGAAGGCACTGCTGGCCGACCTGCCCTGAGGCGCGGCCGGCATCAGAGGGGAGAGGGAAGTACATGGCATATCACGATTATGACGACCGCACCGCCGGAGGGACCCAGGGGCCGCGCTATGTGGACCCCGGCCATCCGTACAGCGGCAGCGGGAACCGTTACCCGAACAATTCCGCATCCGACAAGCCGTTTCAGTTCCCCTGGTGGGCGGTGCTCATCGGGTTTGTGACCTGGTGGCCGCTGGGCTTCGTGTTCCTGATCGTCAACAGCGTGCTGAAAAACCAGTCCGCACAAAACCGCGGCGCCCGGCCGCAGCCGTTCTCCGCCACCGACGCCCAGCGCAGGGCTTCGGGGCCGGCCTACGCTGCGCCGAATGCGGCGCGCGATACCCAGCCCGCGCCCCGCACCGAGAAAAAGCCGAAGGAAAAACAGAACGATGACGCCAAGTGGGCGCGTATCCTGCTGGTTGCCGGCATTGTGGTGGCGGCGGTGGGCGGCGTCGCCACACTGAGCACCGTGGCCGAGATGGCCGCCTGGGCCGCCGACGGCATGAGCGTCGGCTGGATGGTGGAGGACCTGATCACCGGCCTGGGCTTCCTGGTGGCGGGCGGCGGCATGTGCTTCGGCGCGCGGCGCATGCATGTGTCGCTGCGCATGCGCAAAAAGATCGCCAACATTGTGGGCAAAGCGGATTCCATGTACATCGAGGACATCGCCGGGTCCATTCCGTGCAGCTACGACAAATGCTGCAAGTATCTGGAAGGCTGCATCGCCAAAGGCGTGTTCGGCGACGAGGCTTATCTGGACATGCGCACCCGCACGCTGGTGGTGCGCGGCAAGCCCCCCGTGCGGGAGGAACCTGCCCCCGCGCCGGAACCCAAAGCGGAGGCCGACAGCAAATACGGCGCTATTCTGCAGCAACTGCGCCAGCTGAACGACCGCATCCCCGGCGAGGAGATGAGCGACAAGATCGACCGGCTGGAAAAGGTCAGCGCCAAGATTTTTGCACAGGCGGAGTCCAACCCGGAAAAACTGCCGCAGATGCGAAAGTTTTTGGACTATTATCTGCCCACGTCGGTCAAGCTGCTGAAAACCTACGCCGAACTGGACGAACAGGGCGTGGAAGGGGAGAACATTACCGATTCCAAGCGCCGCATCGAGCAGACGATGGACACGCTGGTGGTGGCCTTTGAGAAACAGCTGGATCAGTTGTTCGAGAACGACGCGCTGGATGTTTCCACCGACATCGACGTGATGCAGAACATGCTCGCCGCCGACGGCCTGACCACCGATGATCCCTTTGAACTGCACAAACCCGGGGAATAACCCGCCAAACCATGTTGCCGCTGTGTGCCTGTGGCCGCAGCGGTATTTTTATTGGACAAAAAGTAAAATATAATTGACAAAATGACGGACGTATGGTACAGTATGGATGGAAGGGGCGTCTGCTTCCCGAAGCGGCGGGCGGCCGTCCCGATCCTGCATCCGGAAAAGGAGGGAACCATGGCAAAAAATCTGAAACTGAAGGCCGCCCGCGCACAGAAAGACATGACCCAGGCGGATCTGGCCGCGGCGGTGCAGGTCAGCCGCCAGACCATCAACGCAATCGAAAAGGGCGAGTACAATCCCACCATCAAGCTGTGCCGTGCCATCTGCCGGGCGCTGGGGAAAACCTTGGATGAACTGTTTTGGGAGGAAGAATTATGAAGTGGTATCACGATCTTATGGACAGGCTGCTGGGCAAGGATCAGCTGGATGAAATGCAGGAACAGCAGCTTGCCCGCCGCGAGTCCGGCCGGCTGTGGCTGGTGTTTTTTGCGCTGCTTATCGCGATTTTTGCGCAGCAGTTCAGCGGCGCGCCCTTCCGGCAGTACGCCGGGGAGTTTGTCATTTTCATGGGGCTTTGCGTGGTATCCATCGTGGGGGATCTGCGCTGCGGCCTGTGGGACCGGCGTCTCAGGCCGAATTTCAAAACCAACCTCATTCTCTCGCTGGGGGCCGGCGCGTTTGTGGCCGCGTATGGCGGCGCGTTTGTGGCAGTGCGTATCGCCGATGTGCCGGCATGGGTCGTTGCGCTGGCGGCGCTCATCGGCGGGGGCTGTACCTTCCTGCTGACGCTGGGCCTGCTCCAGCTGTGCATGGCGCTGTACAAACGCCGTCGCCGTGCGCTGGAACAGGACGAAGAATAAAAAAGAGCCTGATGCACAAAAATTGCATCAGGCTTTTTTGCAATCCCGGGAAGAAACCGCGTTATCCGCGCTCGTAGGCGGCTTTCAGGCGGGCGGAAGCGCGCTTGTGCAGCGGGGCGTCCGCAGGCACCAGCTCGCGGGGCACCGCAACAACGCTGGCCGCGAAATCCAGCGCGAACGCCAGCGCGGCGCCGCACAGCACGTCAATGACCGAATGCTGCTTCAACAGCATGGTGGACGCGATGATGGCCACATCCAGCACACGCGCGGAAACCGTGACCCAGCGCCAGCGGCGGCCGCTCAGCAGGCTGCTGCGCTGGTAGGCCATGTCCAGCATGATGGAGTTGAATACATGGATGGACGGACAGACGTTGGTGGAAGTGTCGGTGGCGTACAGCCCCCGCACCAGCACGGAAATCAGGTCGTTGCCCGGCACCGACGCAGGCCGCAGCGCCACACCGTTGGGCAGTACCATGCAGATGGACAGCGCGATGGTCATGCCGGCGAACAGCGGCAGGCACAGCCGCCAGAATTCCTGCTTGGGCGCCCACCACAACAGCCAGAACAGCGTGCACACGATCCACACGAACCACAGGTAATAGGGCACGATGGCATATTTGCAGAAGGGGATCAGGTCGTCAAGGAAACAGTGGATGGTCACCACCGGGACGGTCGTTTTTTCCAGCGCTTCGAAAAAGGCCAGATAAAATACAAGATACAGCGCCATAAACTGAATGGGATGGCGCTTACACCAGGTACGCATAAGACAACTCCTTTTAAGTAACGAAAAACAGCAAAGAGCCGCAAATCCGCCGCAGCGACTGCGGAGAGGGGACGCAATACCATACTGGAATTATAGGCACTGCGGCGGCACAAAACAAGCGGGAAACTGCCTAAGAAAAAATCCCCTTTTCTGCGTTTTTCTGTATGTTTTTCAACCGTTCGCCGCCGTCCCCCGGCTGCGGGGGGGGGGGCGGCGGGCAAAGCGTCCGGAACTTTTTGAGCGGTTGGATCCCCCTGAACAAGGCGTCCGGAAGAAGCAAGGCGCCCCGCGGCTGTGAGCGGCAGCCCACCCGGACGCCCCATGCTCTGTCGTTATATAGTACGCAAAATGTGTGAAGTTTTTTGCAAAAAATCCGCCCAAGTTGTAAAAACTCGGGCGGATTTTGAAAGATTTACAAATGTGTCGGAATTGTCAATGCTTTACAGCGTGTCCTGGGTGACGGAGGTGTGGTCGGCGTGGGTGCGGCGCTTCTGATTGACCAGCGAAGCCGCGATGAACGCCTTGAACAGGGGATGGGCGCGGTTGGGGCGGCTCTTGAATTCGGGGTGGAACTGCACGCCCACGTGGAAGTCACGGCCGGGGATCTCCACCGCTTCCACCAGGCGGCCGTCGGGGCTGGTGCCTGCGATGACCAGGCCCTTCTGCTGCATTTCCTCGCGGAAATCGTTGTTGAACTCGTAGCGGTGTCGGTGACGCTCCTCAATATCGGTTTTGCCGTAGCAGGCCAGCATTTTGGTGCCGGGGGCGATGGTGCAGGGGTATTTGCCCAGGCGCATGGTGCCGCCCTTGGGAATGTTGCCCTGCTGGTCGGGCATGAGCGCGATGACGTTGTGGGCGCCGTCGGGCGTGAACTCGCTGGAATTGGCGTCGGCGTAGCCCAGCACATTGCGGCCGTACTCCATCACCATGATCTGCATACCCAGGCAGATGCCGAAGTAGGGAATGTTATTCTCGCGGGCATACTGTGCGGTCTGGATCATGCCCTCGATGCCGCGGTCGCCGAAGCCGCCGGGCACGATGATACCGTCCACGTCGCCCAGTTCCTCGGCGCAGCGCTGCTGGTCGGACAGCAGTTCGCTGTCCACCCACCGGATGTCCACCTTGCTCTCGTTCTCGAAGCCGGCGTGGTACAGACTCTCGGCCACCGACAGGTAGGCGTCGTGCAGCTTGACGTACTTGCCGACCAAGGCGATGGTGCAGTTCTTGCTGCGGGTGGCGATGCGGGAGATCAGTTCCTTCCACTCGGTCAGGTCGCTGGCGGGGGTTTCCAGATGCAGCTGGCGGGCCACCACGTCGGTCAGTCCGGCAGCTTCCAGCATCAGCGGGCACTCATACAGGCTGGGCATGGTCAGATTTTCAATGACGCAGTCGGGCCGCACGTTGCAGAACATGCTGATCTTGCGCTTGATGTCGGCGCCCACGCGGCCGTCGGCGCGCAGCACGATGACGTTGGGCGAGATGCCCATGCCCTGCAGCTCCTTGCAGGAGTGCTGGGCCGGTTTGGATTTGTATTCGTTGGAGCCGGAGATGTAAGGCACCAGCACCACATGGATGTAGCAGCAGTTTTCCATGCCCTGCTCGATGCCCACCTGGCGGATGGCCTCCAGGAAGGGCTGGCTCTCGATGTCGCCGGTGGTGCCGCCGATCTCGGTAATGACCACATCGGCCTCGGTGCTCTTGGCGAGGTTGTAGATGTAGCTCTTGATCTCGTTGGTGATGTGGGGGATGATCTGAACGGTCTGGCCCAGGTAAGCGCCCTGACGCTCCTTGTTCAGTACGTTCCAGTAAACCTTGCCGGTGGTAAGGTTGGAATATTTGTTCAGATTTTCGTCGGTGAAACGCTCATAATGGCCCAGATCCAGGTCAGTCTCGGTGCCGTCGTCGGTGACGAACACTTCACCGTGCTGCAGCGGACTCATGGTACCGGGGTCCACGTTGATGTAGGGGTCCAGCTTCTGGGAAGCCACCTTCAGGCCGCGGGTCTTGAGCAGGCGGCCCAGGCTGGCGGCGGTAATGCCCTTGCCCAGCCCGGAGACAACGCCGCCGGTAACAAAGATATATTTCGTTGCCATGTTGCACATCCTCCGAATTCAGTTACACATACATCTAGTATTATATACTTTCCATGCAGGGGAATGCAAGCCGCATACCGCGAAAAAAAGCATGGAAAAAGCAGCAAAAAAATGTGCGAAATAAAGAGAGCGCCGCGGCTGGGCGGGCACGCGGCGCACAGGATCAGTAATCGTCCTCCTCGGCAAGGATCTCCTGGGCGATCTCGCCGCGGGAACGGCGGGTATCCATGGCCTGCTTCTCGATCAGGCGATGGGCGTCCGTCTCGGTCATGCCCTTGTGCTCGATCAAAAAGCACTTGGCCCGGTCCACCAGGCGGAGCTGGGCGATTTTTTCGGTCAGGCGGTCGTTTTCCTCCTGCAGAATGGCCAGGCGGCGGCAGCAGCTCGCCGCCATCTGCACGCACTGGCGGAACTGCACCGCCGAGAACGGCTTGCCCAGCACCAGAACGCCGCGCTCCTGCATTTTGCCGGCGATCTGGTCGGCGGTGCCGGCCTTCACCAGCAGCGCCACGCCGGCGTTGGAGCGCTCCACCGCATAGGCGGCAAGCTCATGGCCGAACTCGTCGGGCAGAGGCGCGTTGATCAGTACAATATCGAACACTTTTTCGCCCAGCTGGCGGCGGGCCTCGCCGCCGCTGGCCACAATGACGGGGCGGTTGTAGCCCAGTTCGGCGATGTGATTGGCCAGGTATTCGTTTGCGTTGGCGCCTGCGGATACGATCAAAGCAAGGCTCATACGGCCCCCTCCTTCTTAACAAGATACGCCGGGCGGCCGGGCGGGCAGCGCAAAAAACGCTGCGGTACGGCGCCATTGGCGTGCCGGGGCGCGAACTGCTTATAAAACCAGGAAGCAGTGTTCCCGTTCCCATGCGGAGAGGTCCTTTGCCTGCTCGTAACCCAGGCAAAGCTGGGTCTGGTACTCAAAATACTTGTTGGCCAGCGGGGCGGGCAGCTCTTTGGCGATAAAGTCGCTGGTGGCCGCCACCGTGATGGCCTCCCGCAGGGTGGCGGGCAGCGATTCCAGCCCGGCGGCGGCGCTTTCCACAAACAGGTTGCGGTTGACGGGCGCAGGCAGCGTCAGCTTGCGCTCAATGCCGTCCAGCCCGGCGGCGAGGATCAGCGCGATGGCCAGGTAGGGGTTGCAGGCCGGGTCGGGGCTGCGCATCTCCACACGGCAGAAATCGCCGTGGGCGCTGGGCAGGCGCACCAGCTGGCTGCGGTTCTGGCGGCTCCAGCTGACGTATTTGGGCGCCTCGCAGCTGCCGAACCGGGCGTAGGAGTTGGGAACCGGGTTGCAGAAGGCGGTCAGCTCGCGGGCGTGGGCCAGAATACCCGCCATGAAATTGCCCGGCTCGGAGTCGGGGGCGATGTCCGGCACGGCAAACAGGTTTTGCCCGTTGCGGAACAGCGACAGGTTCACATGCAGCCCGCTGCCGGCCTGGTCGGCCAGCGGCTTGGGCATAAAGCTGGCAAACAGGCCGTTGCGGTTGGCAATGGCCTTGACGGTGCTTTTAAAGGTGTTCAGATTGTCGGCCGAGCGCAGCGCGCCCGCGTACAGGAAATCCACCTCGTTCTGGCCGTGGCCGCTCTCGTGGTGGCTGTGCTGCGGCTTCAGGCCCATGTCCTCCATGGCAAAGCAGATCTCGCGGCGGATATTCTCCCCCTTGTCCAGCGGCGGGGTGTCAAAGTAGCCGCCGTTGTCCATGGGGATACGGGTGGGCGCGCCGTGGTCGTCCGTCTCAAACAGATAAAACTCGCACTCGCAGCCCACGTCCACCGTCAGACCGCGCGCCTTGTAGCGGCGCACCACATCCTGCAGATAGCCGCGGCAGTTGCCCATAAAGGGCTTGCCGTCCGGCAGCGTGATGTCGCAGTACATGCGCATCACGCGCCCCTCGGTGGGGCGCCAGGGCAGGATGGCGACGGTGTCCGGGTCGGGCCAAAGCACCAGGTCGCTCTCCTCGGTATTCATAAAGCCGGCGATGGAACTGCCATCAAAGCAGACGCCTTCGGCGAATGCGCGGGGCAGCTCGCTGGCGAACAGCGAAATGTTTTTCTGGTTGCCGAAAATGTCACAGAAGGTCAGTTTGACGAATTTTACGTCGTGATCCTCCGCAAAGTTCAAAATGTCCTGCGCGGTGCGTTTCATGATGTACCTCCGTGGGCGTGATGTTGGTGATTTTTATTGTAGCACAAAACGACGGCATGTGCTATGGGGCGGGGTGAAAACACGGCGCCGACCCCAAAACTCGAAAGGCCCACCTTGCGGGCGGGCCTTTCGAGCTGGTGTAAGAAATAGGAAAAGGAGAATGGCTTGGTTGGGGCGGCGGCACGATCCGCCGCGATGTAATACACCATCGGGGCCGGAGGGCCGCCCGCAAGGGGGCAGCCCATGCCCCGGCCTGCACCGCTTACTCGGTGTAGTACAGCATCCGGCTGTAGCAGGGCAGCGGCCAGTATTCCTCGTCGCAAAGCTCCTCGGCGGCGTCGGCGGCGGCGCGCAGGCGGTCCATCGCGGGCAGCACCTCGTCGTGGAAGGCGTGTGCCTTGGCGGCCTCGTCCTCCATGGCGCTGACCTTGTCGGTCACGACCTTCAGCTCGTCATTGGCGTCGGACATTTCGTCGGTGTATTTGGAAAGCTCGACCAGCAGCTTCTGCTCCGCCTTGGTGGAGATCGCTTCGTTGACGGAAGTCTTGGCGGCAGCGGTGCCGGCGACCTCGCCCATGTAGGCGGTGGCGGCGGGGATCAGCTGCTTGCTGGCGATCTTGAGCATGGTGCGGGCTTCGATGTTGATGACCTTGGAGTAGTGCTCCATCTCCACCTCGTAGCGGCTGAGCATCTCGGTCTTGGTCAGCACGCCGAACTCCTCCATCAGTTCGATGTTCTTCTCCTCTTTCAGGGCGTTCATCGCGTCAGGCGTGCACTTGCGGTTGGGCAGGCCGCGGCGCTCCGCCTCGGCTTCCCAAGCCTCGCTGTAACCGTTGCCGTTGAAGATCACGCGGCGGTGCTCGGTCAGCGTCTTCTTGACCCAGGCAGCGGCGGCGCACTCAAAGTCGCCGGCGCCCTGCGTTTCCTCCACGAAGCACTTGAGCGCTTTCGCAACGGCGGTGTTCAGGATGGTGTTGGTGTCGGACAGGTTCTCCGCGGAACCGGGCATACGGAACTCAAACTTGTTGCCGGTGAATGCGAAGGGGGAGGTACGGTTGCGGTCGGTGGTGTCCTTGCTGAACTTGGGCAGGACATCCACGCCCAGATCCATCTTCATCTTGACGGGGCCGGCGTAGGGGGAATCGGAGCAGATGGCGTCGATGACGGCCTCCAGCTCTTCGCCCACGAAGATGGAAATGATGGCCGGCGGGGCCTCGTTGGCGCCCAGGCGGTGGTCGTTGCCCGGGGTGGCAACGGCGGTGCGCAGCAGATCGGCGTACTCATCCACCGCCTTCACAACGGCAGACAGGAACACCATGAACTGCAGGTTCTCCATGGGGGTGTCGCCGGGATCCAGCAGGTTCTCGTTCTTGGTGCCGATGGACCAGTTGTTGTGCTTGCCGGAGCCGTTGACGCCCTCGAACGGCTTCTCATGCTGCAGGCAGACCAGGCCGTGCTTGGCGGCGATCTTCTTCATCATCTCCATCGTCAGCAGGTTGTGGTCGATGGCGACGTTGGTGGTGTCATAGATGGGGGCCAGCTCATGCTGGGCGGGCGCGACCTCGTTGTGCTTGGTCTTGGCGGGGATGCCCAGCTTCCACAGCTCGTCGTCCAGTTCCTTCATGAACTCGGACACGCAGGGGCGGATCACACCGAAGTAGTGCTCCTCCAGCTCCTGGCCTTTGGACGGCGCAGAGCCGAACAGTGTGCGGCCGGTCAGAACCAGGTCAAGACGCTTGTCGTAATCCTCCTTGCGGACGAGGAAGTATTCCTGCTCGGGGCCGACGGTGGTCACCACGCGGTCCACGTCCTTGCCGAACAGCTTCAGCACGTTGCAGGCCTGGTCGGAGATCGCCTGCATCGAGCGCAGCAGCGGCGTCTTTTTATCCAGCGCTTCGCCGGTGTAGGAACAGAAAGCGGTGGGGATGCACAGCACGTCATCCTTGATGAAGGCGTAGCTGGTGGGGTCCCAGGCGGTGTAGCCGCGAGCCTCAGCGGTGGCGCGCAGTCCGCCGGAGGGGAAGGAGGAAGCGTCCGGCTCACCCTTGATCAGTTCCTTGCCGGAAAACTCCATAATGGCGGTGCCGTCCGGCTGGGGGCTGACAAAACCGTCATGCTTTTCACTGGTGATGCCGGTCAAAGGCTGGAACCAGTGGGTGTAATGGGTGGCGCCCTGCTCAATGGCCCAGCGCTTCATCACGCTGGCAACGACGTTGGCCACGTCCAGGTCAAGGGGCTGGCCCTTGTCGATCGTCGCCTTGAGACTCTTGTAGGTGGAGCT
>JBJEYG010000346.1:0-3629 GCA_051886555.1 Gemmiger sp. | reverse complement strand
AAGAACAAAATTCCAGATCAGGTATAAAATCCCTCTGCCGGCAGACACTAGTTTCAAAACCGGAAGTTAGAACAAACGGAGGAACGGATCTATGAAAGCTACAGGAATTGTGCGCCGTATTGACGAGTTGGGCCGGGTGGTCATTCCCAAGGAGATTCGCCGCACCCAGCGCATCCGGCAGGGCGATGCGCTGGAAATTTTTACCGATGCGGACGGGGAAGTGATCTTTAAAAAGTATTCCCCCCTGGCGCAGTTCCGCGAACTTTCCGAAACCTACGCCGAAGTACTTTCCAAACAACTGGCTCTGCCGGTGGTGGTGTGTGACCGCGAGACCATCATCGCGGCGGCGGGCGGCGGCAGGGGCGACTACCTGGGCCAGCCCATCACAACCGCGCTTTCCCGACTGCTGGGGGCGCGCAGCGTGTACACCGCCCCTGAGGCGTCGGGCGAACGGGTACCGCCCTGCGCTCAGGGGGATAAAGTGCTTTCCTGCGCAGCGCCTGTGCTGGTGCACGGCGATGTGGAGGGCGGCGTGTGCATTTTGCAGGATCTTTCCGATCCGACGCCCGAGGCCGACCGGGTGCGGGCTGCCGTCGTTGCAGCGGCATTTCTGGCCAGATGGATGGAGGAATAACGCGCCCGGCCGGGGCGCACGGGGCCGCCCGCCACGGATTTTTCCGCGGCGGGCGGCTTTGTGACGAAACTGTTAAACTTTAAAACTTTTTATGAAAAGCCCTTGACAGCGCAAAAGGTTGGGATATAATAAATTTAGCACTCAGGAACACAGAGTGCTAAAACAAATGAAACGAGGTGGGCACGATGACAATGGACGCACGCAAGCAACGCATTCTGGAAGCCATCGTCGCCCTGTACGCCATGGATGGCGAGCCGGTGGGCTCCGGTCTGCTGGCCAACTACTTTGATATGGCGGTTTCCAGCGCGACGCTGCGCAACGAAATGGCCGCGCTGACCAAACTGGGGCTGCTGGAGCAGCCGCATACCAGCGCAGGCCGCGTTCCCAGCGCCAAAGGGTATCGGTATTACCTGGATCACCTGCTGCAGAACCCCGGCAGCACGGTTTTGGATCAGGCCGACAAAGGTGACATTGACATGCTGTTCGCCGGTATGGACGTGGAGCCGGAAAAGCTGGCACAGAGTACCGCCAGGGCGCTGGCCGATTACACCGGCTGCGCGGCGGCAGTCTCGACCGCCGGCTCGGAGGATGCCTGCATCGCCCATTTCGAGGTGGTACAGGTGGGACGGTACAGCGCTGCGGTGCTGGCAGTCACCAACGCGGGCGGCGTCCGTACCCGTGTGGCACGGGTGGACACCGGGCTTTCCCGCAGCGATGCCATGGCGGTGGCCCAGCTGCTCAACCGGGGCCTGACCTTCGTCTCACCGGAGGATCTAACCCCCATGCTGGCGGCCGGCCTGATCATGGCGGCGGGTGAACGCCTGGCGCCGGTGGTCAAGGCGGCGGCGGCACTGGTCAACGCAAAGCCGCAGGCGTATCTGGAAGGCGCGCATTATCTGGCAGCACGGCCGGATGTGCGCGAGAATCTTGGCTCGCTGCTCAGGATCTTTTCCGACAACAGCGCAGCCATGGAACTGATCCAGCCTGTGGGCGGGCGTATTACCGCCAAACTGGGCGAGGATCTGGACCCCGCCATGCCGGGGTTGTGCATTGTTAGCAAACGGTATCTGGCGGGCGGTGGCCTGACCGGTTCCGTGGCCCTGATCGGTTCCAGCCGAATGGAGTTCCAGCGGCTGATCCCGATCCTTGATTACTTCGCCGTGCGGCTCGGGCAGAGCATGAGCGGCAAACGACAGGAGGAACAGGAATGAGCGAAGAAAAAAAGACTGCTGCCGCTCCCGAGGAGGAAAAGCAGCACACCGCCGACACCGCAGCGCCGGAGACGAACGGGCAGGATGCCCCTGAGACGGAACCCGACGAGGCGAAGGACGCTGCGGCCCAGGAGGAAACGAAAAAAAGCAAGGATTGGTTCGGCAAAAAGGCCCGTGAGGCCGAAGCGCTGAAGGTAAAGCTGGAGGCTGCCGAGAAAAAGGCTGCCGATACCCGTGACCAGCTGTTGCGCACCGCTGCGGAGTATGAAAATTACCGCAAGCGCTCCGCACGGGAAGCAGACCAGAAATTCAACGACGGCGTTTCCTACGCGGTCACGCAGATCCTGGGCATCCTGGATACGCTGGAAATGGCCGCCAACGCGCCCTGCACCGATGACAACTACAAAAAGGGCGTGGTCATGACGCTGGACAAAGCCGATCAGGCGCTGACCAAGCTGAACATCACCGAGATCGAGTCGCTGGGCAAGCCCTTTGACCCCAACCTGATGAATGCCGTCCAACAGGTCCCCCCCGCCGAGGGGCAGCAGAGCGGCGATGTGGTGCAGGTTTTCCAGAAAGGCTACAAGATCGGTGAAAAGATCATCCGTCACGCCACTGTGGTGGTGGCAGAGTGATCGCTGCCATATAAAGAATGAACCGGGCCGCAGGCCTGTTCAGATAAATTATGATAGATCATCACATTTGTTTTGGATAAATAGAGAGGAGTTTTCACCATGAGCAAGATTATCGGTATCGATTTGGGTACTACCAACAGCTGTGTCGCCGTTATGGAAGGCGGCGAGCCGGTCGTTATCGCCAACGCTGAGGGCGCGCGCACCACGCCTTCCGTTGTCGGCTTCACCAAGAATGGCGAGCGTCTGGTCGGCCAGGTTGCCAAGCGCCAGGCCATCACCAACCCCGAGAACACCATTTCGTCCATCAAGCGCAAGATGGGCACCGCCGAAAAGGTCCATGCGGGCGGCAAAGATTACACCCCGGAGGAAATCTCCGCAATGATCCTGTCCAAGCTGAAGGCGGACGCTGAGGCATATCTGGGCGAGACGGTCACCGAAGCGGTCATCACCGTTCCTGCTTACTTCAATGACAGCCAGCGTCAGGCCACCAAGAACGCAGGCACCATCGCCGGTCTGAACGTCAAGCGTATCATCAACGAGCCCACCGCCGCTTCGCTGGCCTACGGCATTGATAAGGAATCCGACCAGAAGATCATGGTTTACGACCTGGGCGGCGGCACGTTCGACGTTTCCATCATCGAGATGGGCGACGGCGTTACCGAGGTCCTGTCCACCAACGGCGATACCCACCTGGGCGGCGATGACTTCGATCAGCGCATCATCGACTGGATGGCAGAGGACTTCAAGCGTGAGAACAACATCGATCTGCGTCAGGATAAGATGGCGGCCCAGCGTCTGAAGGAAGCGGCTGAGAAGGCGAAGATCGAGCTGTCCAGCGCGACCTCCACCAGCATCAACCTGCCCTTCATCACCGCCGATGCCACCGGCCCCAAGCACCTGGATATGACGCTGACCCGCGCCAAGTTCAACGAGCTGACTTCCGATCTGGTTGACCGCACCATGACCCCCGTGCGCAAGGCACTGGCTGACGCCGGCCTGAAGGCTTCCGACCTGAAGAAGGTCCTGATGGTGGGCGGCTCCACCCGTATCCCCGCCGTGTACGACGCGGTCAAGAAAGAACTGAACTGCGAACCCTTCAAGGGCATCAACCCCGATGAGTGCGTGGCTGTGGGCGCTGCCATTCAGGGC
>JBJEYG010000345.1:0-3678 GCA_051886555.1 Gemmiger sp. | reverse complement strand
AAGGCCGGCTACCCCTTCCACCATATTGAGATCAACGGGTTTCAGCGTAAGCTGACCCCCAAAAACATCGGCCGCAACGTGGTGGCCGCTTACCATCTGGCGCTGTCCGGCCCGCGCACCAACGCCATTCTCAAAGAAGTCCGCCCCGACCTGGTCATCGGCTGCGGCGGATATGTTTCCGGCCCGGTGGTGCGTGCCGCCGCCAAACGGGGAATCCATACCGCCATTCATGAGCAGAACGCATTCCCCGGCGTGACCAACAAGCTGCTGGCGAGGGACGTGGATGTGGTATTTGCCGCTTCCGCCGACGCGGTTGAGAAGCTGGGCGCACCCGAAAAAACGCTGGTGGTGGGAAACCCGGTCCGCCCGGAACTGTTTCAGCAGGATCGTGCCGCTGCCCGCGCAAAACTCAGGGCCGGCAACCGTACGGTGATTCTCAGCTTTGGCGGCAGTCTGGGCGCACGGCGCGTCAACGAAGTCACCGCGGATCTTTGCGCCTGGGAGCAGGCGCAAAACAAGCCCATTCTTCACCTGCACGCCACCGGCAGCCGCGGCGTGCAGTTGTTCCGCGAGCTTTCCCACCAGAAGGGCTTTGTCACAGGCGACAGTCTGGTGGTGAAGGAATACATCGACAATATGCCCGAGCTGCTGGCGGCGGCCGATTTGGTGATCTCCCGCTCCGGTGCGCTGACGCTGGCTGAACTGGAAGCAATGGGCCGCGCCTCCATTCTGATCCCCAGCCCCAATGTGGCCGAAAACCACCAGTATTACAACGCCCTGGAACTGCAGAATGCGGGAGCAGCGGTGGTGATTGAGGAAAAGGATCTTACCGGCGAAAAGCTCATTGCCACAGTGGAGGAACTGCTGGCCCAGCCGGGCAAATTGTCTGATATGGGCGCCAGGGCGCGCTCGCTGGGGCAGCCCAGAAGTCTGGAAATGATTACCCAGAAACTGCTGGAACTGGTAAAATAACGCTTTCGCCTGAAAGATACAAAGGAGGTGCGCGGATGGACCGTCGTCCGCAAAACCAAAGACGATCCGGCGCGGCCCCTTTTGACTATGAGCAGGAGGTCCGCCGGCCGGTGAACAGCGGCCGGAGCAACCCTGCCCGGCCGGGCGGTATGCAGATGGTCAGTTTTGATGTGCCCGCCGGTGACTCCCGCGCGGGTCAGCAGCAGAACCGGCGCACCGGCACCGCCCAACGAACCCAAAATGGCGCGCGACGCCCGGCAGGGCAGGGGGGACGCACCGTCCCCCCGCGCACGCAGCCGCCGCCGAAGCGCAAAACTGCCAAACAGCCCGGACGCCGTACCCGCACCACGCCGCAGCAAAGCAGGAACGTGCCGCCCCGCAACCCCCAGCAGGCAGGCTACCGCCAGGGATCGTCCCGGCCGCCCCGCCGCATGACCAACAGCGAGAAGCGACGCATCCGCCGCCGCCGTGCCATTCTGGGCGGGCTGTTGGTGGCTGCCGCCCTGATCGTCGGGGTGATTCTCTCGGTCAATCTGTTGTTCAAGGTCACCGGCTTCCGCGTGGAAAATCCGGACAAATCCATTCCTGCCGATACCGGGATTTACACCGAGCAGCAGATTGTTGACCAGCTTGGCGTACAAGTGGGAGATAATCTGTTTGGATTCTCCACCGCAGACAAAAGCGAAGCGCTCGGTACTGCGTTGCCGTATCTGGAGACGGCGCAGGTCAGGATCAGCCTTCCCGGCACGGTGGTCGTAAAGGTGAAACCTGCGGTGGAGTGCTTTAAGCTTCAGACTTCCTCCGGCTGGGTGGTGCTCAGCGACAAACTTAAAGTGTTGGATATCCGGGCAGAGGAACCGGAAGGGATCATTTTGCTGGAAGCATCGGTGGATCCGGCCAGCCGCCCCACCGCCGGTTTGCAGATCAGCCTGGTGGCCCAGCAGCTTCTTTCCCCGGACGAGGAGGACCGCAGCATTCAGGGCGCGACGATGGAATCCGCCCAGGTGGCGGTGAATGACACGCTGACGGAACTGGTGGACAAACTGCGGGAGCAGGGGCTGCTGGACGGAACGACCATGATGACCGTCCGCGATCTGTCGGAGATCAGTTTCCTGTACGAAGGCCGTATTTCGGTCAAACTCGGAACCACCAACAATTTGGATTATAAGCTGCGCCTGGCCGCCAGCGCCATTCTGGATACGGAGAAGGGACTGGCTGCCGGTGACCACGGTACGCTGGATGTGTCTTTCCAGCGGGAGGATGGCGAGATCCGCGGTTACTTCCTGCCCGCCGAACCAACACCTGCCCCGACGCCCGAACCGACTCCTGAGGCGGACGCCGGTCAGAATACGGCGTCAGACGAATAAAAAATGCCTGCATACCCGATTTGGGCGTGCAGGCATTTTATCTGCCGCATATTCAGTCTTCCCGTACGGCCAGCACCGCGAACCGTTTGTCGGTAGAGGAGTTTGTCTCACCGCAAGTGGAAAGAGTCAGAAGCTGGTCGCCGTAATGGGCTTCGCAGCCGGTATCATACAAGGCTTTTTGCAGCATCGCATCGTACCGGGTCTGCCACTCCGTTTCGTCCGCCGCATCAAAAAAAGTATAGTAGGGCAGTACATCCTCACCCAGCGTAGTGTAAAAAGCGGCCAACACCCGCCAGGTTCCCTCGCGGGTCAGCGTGTCAAAGGTAAACGTGGGGTACTGTGCATAAAAATTCTCATCCGCGTAATTCAGCAACCCGGCAAACATGCTTCCGTCGCGCATGTTGTGGCCGTAGATCATCCAGTTGTCGGTGGGGGAGGGGTCCAGACGGCAGTTTTCGTCCAGAAACAGCGTGCCGCCCCCGGCGTACAGTCCGTCAAAGCCGCGACGCAGGTAATATTCGTTGTCGCCGGGGGTCTGCACCACCGGGTAGTCAATACCGGTGCCGGGAATGCACAGCCAACCCACCATATCGTTGTTCTGGGCGTACAGGTCCCGGTACTGTGGAAGAATGGAACTGTCGCTGATGGTCACCTCCACGGTACCGTGTCCGTTGTACGGCCCGGCGACAGGGGCGTCCGGTTGGCCGCCGCGGAATACCGTCTGCCGTACCAGCAGCGCACCGGCCAGCAACAGGGCCAGCACGCCCAGCGCACGAAGCGTTATCGCATAACGCTTCTGACGGCGGCGCAACGCGGTGCGGGCACCGAAGGGGTAATAACGGCTTTCGCCTTTCAGATGGCGGTAACGACGCCGCCCGGCCATGGCAGACACCTCCTTCCGGGTAGAAAAAAAGCCTCCCGAAAGAGGCTTTACAATCTGTGTTCGGTTCAGATGCGGCGCAGCATAACCAGCCCGGCGGAGCAGATCAAAATCAGCCCCACGGCACCTGCGACATACACCAGAGGGAAATCGCCGGTGGCAGGGGTGTCGGCAGGCAACTCTGCGGGAACCGCAGTCTCCGACGAAGCGGTGTCATCCACCACATCGGTCTTGGCGTAGGTCTCGGTTACCGGTACCGAGCGGGTCTGCCGGGACGTGGAGGATACCGGCGTCGCTGTAACATTGGGGGCGGAGTCCGCCAGAACGCTCGTGTTGCACACCATGAACATCGTCACCATCACTGCGACCAGAATCACACCAATCAGTTTTTTCAACGCAAACTCACCCTTTCCTGGCAATCCGGCAAAACACAAAAGAAAACGGGCAAAGGCCGCACAT
>JBJEYG010000344.1:0-3681 GCA_051886555.1 Gemmiger sp. | reverse complement strand
CTCGTCAACAACCCGCCATAACTCCTTAACTTCTGGGCGTGCTTGCGCCATAAACTCATCTTCCACCTTGGTCATACAGTATTCGGTGGACTGGACGATCAGGTCGTCGAGATTGTCAAAATACTGATACAGGCTTGAAACACTGCAGCCGCAGGCTTTTGCGATCGCTTTTATACCGACAGAGGTAAATCCATTCTCCGCATAGCAGTCGAAGCATGTTTCCATGATCTCGATTTCCTTTGCCCTGCGGGCTTCTTCGTTTGCAGTACGCAATAGGCATCCCCCTTCCCTGGCAACAATCCGAACGAACGTTCATATTATACTGCATTTCCCTTGAGTTTTCAAGAAGGGGAATACAACAATCCGAATCATAAGCAGAATGCGCGATTTCGCGCCGCATCCAGGCCCCCTCATCAGAGGGCGCCCTGGGTTTTCCAGCCCCAACGCATAACATAAAAATCCGACCTGTGATCGCAACCATAGGTCGGATTAACTGTTTTACGAACACCCCGCAAATGGGGCGGGCGGCATTGTTTGTCACCGTCGGGCGTTCTGGCGTCGGTAAACGGCGGGCAAAACGCCGTACTGCGCCTCAAAGCTGTGGTAAAACCCGCTTAGATTGCCGGCGCCCACCTGGCGGGCGATCTCCTGCACCGGAAGATCGGTCTGAAGCAGCAGCACGGCCGCCTGGCGCAGCCGCTGCCGGGTCTGAATGGCTTTGTAGCTGCTGCCGGTCATCTGTTTGAGCAGGGCGGAGATATACTTTGGATGGTAGCCGAATTCCGCCGCCAGGCCGGACAGCGTACAGGTGGCGGCGTTGCGCTCGATGTAGGCCAGCATGGCGGCTACGTTCTGCGAATGGAGCGAGGCTACCTCCACCAGCTGGTTGCCGGAATCCCGGTCGTACAGGCGCAGCAGCTCCATAAAAATCAGGCCCAGGTAACTCTGGATCATCGTTTTGCGGTAGGCGGCGTCGCTGTAATACTCTGCCAGCAGCTGGCGGAACAGCACCCCCACCGACGGCACACTGCCCGAGCGAAAGACCATGTAGTGATCGTGCACCGCGCTGCTGGTGGACAGCACATGAAGGATAAAGTCGGAGAAGATGTTGTTGTCGCCCGATTTGCGAAGGAAGCTGTTGCTGAAAAAATCCTGGCTGGTGTTCAGGTTGATGACAATGTCGTTGCCGCCCAGCGTCAGCTTGCGGCGCACCACGTCCAGGTCAAAAATGGCCACGTCCCCCTCATAAAGGGTGATGGGCTTTTCTTTGATAATAAAGGTACACTGGCCGGAATAGACAAAATTCAGGTTCACGTTGCTGTGAATGTGATAGGGTACATCGGTAAACCGGGAATCCTTGCGCAGATGGATCTCGTCCTGCTTGAGGGTGGGCAGCTGAAAATACAGCACGTCCCTTCCGTCTATGACGCGGCGCTCGATGGTTTTGTAGCGCGGGCTGGGGGCGCCCGGGTTTTCCAGATAATATTGCTCCCGCGGCATCACCTGCCGCAGAAAACGATCCAGTTCCTTCAGTTCCATACCCTTCTCCGAATCTTACTTTTTGGTAGTGTGCTTCTTCGTTCATGTCATTGTTTTATGGCGCACCGGCCCGTATAATGGGAAACGTAAGGAACGCCCCTCTCCATTGTAGCAGATATATGGCCATATGTGTGTGCAAAATCGGGCAAATTCCCTGTGCGAATTACACAAAAAATAAGGCGGCGGGTATTGTAGTTTGCCGATACCCGCAGGGAGAAAACTGACAAAATGGCATTGCTGGCGCGTGGCTGTGTTGGCCGCGCTCTGCAGGAGAAAGGAACGGAATTATGGATTACAAACAATTAGCGGATTCGATCCTCGCCGCGGTAGGCGGGAAAGACAACGTGACCTCGCTGGTACACTGCGCCACACGGCTGCGCTTCCAGCTGAAGGACGGCGAAGCGTTTGACACCGACACGCTGAAAAAGACCAAAGGCGTGATGGGCGCCATGTTCACCGGCGGCCAGTACCAGGTCATCATCGGACCGGACGTGAACCATGTGTACGATGCGCTGATCGCCCTCACCGGCCTGACCGGCGGAACCGTCGACAAGGTGGAAACGGAAGACCTGAAGGGCAAAAAGCCCAAGCGGATGGAACAGGTGATGGATGTCATCTCCAGCCTGTTCACCCCGGCCATCGCCGCCATCACCGGCGCCGCCATGATCAAGGTCGTGTTGGTGATCCTCACCATGACGGGCCTGATGGATTCCGCCGGAACCACCTACAAGCTGTTCAGCATCGCGGGCGACGCGCCCTTCTACTTCCTGCCGCTGATCCTGGCCTACACTTCCGCCTGCAAGTTCGGTGTGGACCCCATGGTGGGCCTGACCATCGGTTTCATGATGGTGCACCCCAACTACACCGCCCTGGTCAGCGCCGGCGAACCGGTGAAAATGTTCGGCTTCCTGCCGGTCACACTGGCCACCTACACCTCCACCGTCATCCCGGTGATTCTGGTGATCTATGTGGCGTCCTGGGTGCAGAAATTTGCCGATAAAGTCTCGCCCAAGGTGGTCAAGTTCTTCTTCCGTCCCATGCTCACCCTTATGATTATGGTGCCGCTGACCTACTGCATCGTCGGCCCGCTGGGCAACCTGGTGGGCAAAGGCCTGGAAGCCGTGCTTTCCGTCGTGCAGAACAACGCCCCTTGGTTCCTGCCCATCTTCTTCGGCGCATTCGGCCCCATCGTCATCATGCTGGGCATGCATTACGCCGTTACCATTCCCCTGGCGCTGGCCGCCATCGAAGCGTTCGGCTACGATATGCTCGGCCCCGGCTTCCTGGTGGCCAATGTGGCGCAGGGCGCCGCTGCGCTGGCTGTCTCCGTGCTGGCTAAGGACAAGGGCTTCAAATCTCTGGCGGTCTCCACCGGCATCAGCGCGCTGCTGGGCACCACCGAGCCGGCACTGTACGGCGTCAACCTGCGGCTGCGCAAACCGCTGATCGCTTCCATTCTCGGCGGCTGCGTGGGTGGCATCGTCTGCGGCGTGGCGGGCGTCAAGCGCATCGTCTTTGGCCCCACCGGCCTGACCTCCATCGCCATCTTCATCGACCCCAACAATTCTATGAACTTTGTCTTTGCGCTGGTAGGCGTGGCGGTGACCTTTGTGGTGACCTTCGCACTGACCTTTGTGATGATCCGCAAGGACGCCGCCATCCAGAAAGAGATCGGAGGCCAGTAACACATGAATTACTTTCCCAAGGACTTCCTGTGGGGCGGCGCCATCGCCGCCTCCCAGGCGGAGGGCGCCTGGAATGAGGGCGGCAAAGGCCTGGATACCCAGGACCTGCGTGTGTTCGACGCGACCTGGGATGCCGCCATGCGCCGCAAAAACCGCGACATCAACATGACCGGCGAGCGGTTCAAGACGGCGGTGAACGCTGCGGACGTGGAGCATTACCCGTTCCGTTGGGGCATTGATTTCTACCACCATTACCGCGAGGACCTTGCCCTGATGGAGGAACTGGGACTGAAAATTTTCCGCACTTCCATCAGCTGGGCGCGCATCTACCCCAACGGCGACGACGCAGCCCCCAACGAGGAGGGCATCCGTTACTATGTGGATCTGTTCACCGAATGCCACAAACGGGGCATGAAGGTCTTTGCCACCATCCTGCACTACGCCACCCCGGTAAATC
>JBJEYG010000343.1:0-3682 GCA_051886555.1 Gemmiger sp. | reverse complement strand
GTTGATGGCGTCGCACACCAGGTCGGTGTTCAGCGCTTCCAGAATGGTCTTGCCGGGCAGGATCTCGCCGGCCATAGCGGCGGAGTGGGTCATGCCGGAGCAGCCGATCGTCTCGACCAGCGCCTCCTCGATCACACCGTTCTTGACGTTCAGGCTCAGCTTGCAGGTGCCCTGCTGCGGGGCGCACCAGCCTACACCGTGGGTGTAGCCGCTGATGTCCTCGATCTTATAAGCCTTTACCCATTCGCCCTCTTCGGGGATGGGCGCCGGGCCGTGTTTAGGACCTTTTGCGATGGGGCACATCTTTTCGACTTGTGCGGAATAGGTCATAATTTTCTCTCCTTTGCTGTTCTTGTGAAGTATTTCACAGTTATACTTATTATAAAGTGCGCAGGCCTTTTTTTCAAGCCGTTGGAAGAAAAAAGTCTCAGATTGGCGGTGAAATTTGCCCGCTCAGAACAAAAACCACAATACAACGTTGGACAATGCGCCCGACACCGCCATTGCCGCTACCGCCAGAACGGCGATCCTGGCGCAGCGAAGCCGGAACCGGCGGCGCGCTTGCCGCCCGTCCGGCACGGCGGACGCCTTGCGGCGGATCTTTCCGCGGTTTGGCGGAGCGGCAGGTTCCGGCGGGCCGTCCACCGGCTCGCCGGCAGTGAATGCCGCCAGCAGCGCGAACAGCACCATCACACCGGGGAACACCATCGACACCCGGATGCTCACCGCCGCCTGAGCCAGATAACTGCACAGTGCCAGCAGCACGGGAGCCACCGACGGGCGCGACCAGCACCGGAATCCCCGCCGCAGATGCGCCGCAAGAAAAGCGACCCATGCCGCCAAACCAATCAGCCCGGTGGTGAGCAGCTGTTCCAGATACTCGTTGTGGGCGGCGTAAAACGTGCGCATGCGCGGCGTGCAGGCGCTGCCCGCCCACTGTTCCACTGCGGTGTGCATCATACCCGGACCCATGCCGAACAGTTTGCGGAACAGGCTGCCGTCCACCCATGCGCCCCACGCAATGCGCCAGGCGGTGCCCCGGTAGGTGCCCCATTCATCATTGAACACAATAAAGTTGTCCAGCCCGCCCAGGCTGGGGAAATCCGGCCACAGGTTGGCGAGCGCCAGCAGCGCCACGGCGGCAGTCACCGTCAGAACGGCAGCGGCGCGGCCCAGCAGATACAGGGGCAATTCGGTTTTGCCGCGCCGCATCGCCCACAGCGTCAGCCAGATCGCCGAGCAGACAAGAATGCCCGGGATCGCCCGCTGCGGTTCGCCGAACTTGGCCAGCAGCGGCGTGCCGCCCTGGGTATAGACATTCTGACGCAGGGTATGCATCAACAGATTCCACGCAAAGAACGACGCGCCGAGAAACGCAAACCGGCGCAGCTGCCGGGTGGTGAAATCCCGGTGGCAGACCAGTATCAGCGCCGCCACACCGATGCCCAGCAGCAGCCCGTCCGAATCCACCACCGCCAGCGCCAGCGAACCGAACACCGCAGGCACCGCCCGCAGCGCGGTCAGACGGCGGCCGTCCGATTCGAGAAAATAGTAGAACACAATGGGCAGCGCCACGCTCAGGTACCCGGCGTTGAAATCTTTCTGGCCCAGCGTGGAAAAGAACTGTGCCCGCTCCACCACAGCAGTGTCCTGGTAAGCACCGATCAGATCGACGTTAAAAATGTTCAGCACATACAACGTGGTGACCAGAATGACCGTCACCCCCACACAGGCTGACAGGAATCCGAAGTCCGACCGCCGGAAGAACGCCCGGACGCACAGGTAGCCCAGCGCGGTGAACAGCACCATCGCCAGTCCGCCGTAGTAACTGCCCAGCCCCCAGAAGGATGCGGCGGGACGGAGGGAAAATACGGTGGACAGCGTACTGCCCGCCGCAAAAGCCGCCAGCGCCCACAGCGTCGGATCACGCCGCGCGCCGGCGTACCGGCAGGGCGCGCTGCGGGCGCCCACCGCCGCGCAGGCGCCCACGCCGGCCGCGCACAGCAGAAACAGCACGAACACGCCGGCGAACTTGACCACGCCCAGGTTGGAAAATTTGTCGATATACAGCGGATAAACAGCAAGTGCTGCCACCGCGAGCACCGCTGCCGCGCCGGCGGCCAGTCTGTCAAGCGGTTGCTGCCGCATCGCCACGACACCCTCTTTCTTTTCGGTCTTTGGCTATTGTAGCGGCTATGGGCAGCGAATGCAATGAAATTCCTGTAACACTTTGGAATTTTACAACTTTTGCACAGCATCGTTCGGGCCGCCGGTGGGGCGCAACGCCAGATAGCACAGCGCCCCCGCTGCGGCACAGCCGGCTGCCAGCCAGTGCCGCAGCCCCTGATCCAGCAGCTGTGAACCCGCATAGCTCAAAAGGCTGCCGGCACTCATTCCCAGGGCAAGGAACCCATAATTGACCCCTGCATGGGGCAGACCGAACAGGTCGCTGTTGAGCGACGGCTGTACCGCCGCCGCACCCGAGTAGCAGAAGGTCAGCGCCGCATAGGCAGCCGCCACCCACCAGCCCTTCGCAAAGGCAAATCCGGCGCTGCCCAGCGCCAACCCGCCGCAAAGCGCCAGCAGCACCCGTTTGCGTCCCAACCGGTCACCCGCCGCCGGGCAGGCCAGCCTTCCTGCCGCGCTGGCCGCCGACCCGAACACCACACACCAGCCGGTCATTCCGCCGGGCACACCGCGATCCTGGGCGATCTGCAAAATTTCCGGGCTGAACAGCAGCACCGGCGGAGCCGACAGCGCCACCGCCGCCACGCACAACCGGTACTGCGGCGTGCGCATCATTTTGCGGGGCGGGTAATCCACCACACCGCCCGGCGAAGCCTGCGCGGCGGGCGGATCGCGCAACACCGACGCCCCCACGCCGCCAACCAGCAGCATGACCGCCCCCAGCGCGCCCATACACATCCGCATACCCAGCGCACCGCCCACAAAGGTGACAAAAGCTGTAAAAAACGCCCCTGACAGCCCCATGGACACTCCCGCCACGCCGGTGGCCAGCCCCTTGTGGCCGGCGTACCATTTCTGTGCGCAGGCCAGAACCGACGGGCACAAAAACGCACTGCCCAGCCCGGCCGGCACGCTGAACAGCAGGTAAAACCACCCCGGCGCCCCCGCGGGGCAGAAGGCGGCCGCCATGAATCCCCCGCCCAGCAGCGCCGCCCCCAGCAGCGCCGCCGTGCGCGGGCCACGGGCGTCCTGCAGATAACCGCCCAAAACACAGCCGATGCCGTAAAACACCACCAGCAGCGTGAACACAAAGGTCGCCTGCGTCCGGGTAAAGGCGTACTCCTCCATGACCGGGCGCTGGAACACACCCCACGCTGCCGGGATTCCGGTAAACAGCTGTACCGCCGCCCCCGCCGCCAGAATCCGCCGCCCCTCCCCCGGCTTTCCGCAGGGCGCACCCCTGAATTTTTTCCGGTTCCAACCCATGCACGCACCTCCTACGGGAAGTATGCCCGGCACAGAGTTGGGTATGCCCGCGGCAGTTGACAAACCCGGCGTACCGGCGCTACAATGACAAAACGGAAGTTTGCCGGGGCGCCGCCCCGAGGGAGGAAATCAACATGAAAACTCAGCCGTTGAAAGGCATGCGCGATCTGCTGCCCCGCGAGCAGGAGCTGCGCGAGATATTCGCCCGCATCGCCGCAGCCGCCGATAT
>JBJEYG010000342.1:0-3693 GCA_051886555.1 Gemmiger sp. | reverse complement strand
TGGCCAGGAAGGGCGGCAGTCGGCTTGCCAGCTCGTCCGAGAGAACCAGCCCGCCGGTTCCCTGCGGCCCCATCAACCCCTTATGCCCGGTAAAGGCCACCGCGTCCAGCGACATGGCCTGCATGTCGATGTCCAGCACGCCGGCGGTCTGGGCGCAGTCGGCAAAAAATTTCAGCCCGTGGCGGCGGCAGAAAGCTCCCACCTCAGCCAGCGGCAGTACCGTACCGCATACGTTGCTGGCATGTGTCATGACCACCGCGCGGGTGTTGGGGTGCAGACAGCCTTCCAACTGGTCCAGGCACAGTGCGCCGGATTGGTCGCAGGGAACACGGGTGAACGCTACGCCCAGCTGTACCAGCGGCCGCATGACAGCGTTGTGCTCCATGGCGGAGACGATCACGTGGTCGCCGGGGTGCAGAAAACCCTTGAGCAGCAGGTTGATGCTTTCGGTCACGTTTTTGGTGAAGATGACGTTGCGGCAGTCCGGACCGCCGAACAGTTCGCACAACAGCTGGCGCGTTTCCAGCAGCTGCTCTTCCGCCGAGTAAGCGGATGCATAGCAGCCGCGATTTACGTTGGCACCGCAGCCGGTCATGTAATCCAGCACGGCGCTGGATACCTCCGGCGGTTTGGGGAAGGTGGTACTGGCATTGTCCAGATAGATGCTCTGCATGAAAAGCGCCTCCTTTTCCTCTATGATACCATGCGCTTATAGATAAAGCAAATGAACCTATCATTATTATCGATGAATTGTATTGGCGGTTTTTTGGCTTCCGTGGTATGCTGATTGTGAACGATCTCATAACATCCACAGGAGGATCTGGAATGAACGACCGAAACGAAAAACTGACCATTGCCGTGGCTGGCCTTGTCATCGGTGCTGCTGCGGTGACGCTGGTGGCCTTTGGGAACCCGGCCAACATGGGGTTCTGCATTGCCTGCTTTGTGCGTGATATTTCCGGAGCGCTGGGGTTGCACCGCGCTGCCGCCGTGCAGTACATCCGTCCCGAGATCATCGGCCTGGTGCTGGGCAGTATGCTGCTGGCGCTGGTACGCAAGGAGTGGGCGCCCAAGGGCGGAAGCGCGCCGATGACCCGATTTGTGCTGGGGTTCTTTGTGATGATCGGCTGCCTGATGTTCCTGGGTTGCCCTTTCCGCATGATTTTGCGTCTGGCCGGCGGCGACGGCAACGCGCTGTTTGGACTGGCCGGTTTCGCGGCAGGGATCCTGTGCGGCGTATTCTTCCTCAATAGGGGTTACACGCTGCGCCGTACTTACCGTCTGCCCGCCACCGAGGGCGCCGTGCTGCCCGCTGTGATGGCCGCTCTGCTGGTTCTGCTGGTGGCTGCGCCGTCTTTTGTCTTTTTCTCGCAGGAAGGTCCCGGCTCCAAGCATGCACCGCTGCTCATCAGCCTGGCGGCGGGTCTGGTCGTGGGTGCGCTGGCCCAGCGCACCCGCCTGTGCATGGTGGGCGGTATCCGTGACTTTGCGCTGTTTGGGGAAACCAAGCTGCTGCTGGGGTTTGCCGCCATTCTGGTAGCCGCGCTGGCAGGAAACCTGATCACCGGCAGATTCAATCCGGGGTTTGCGGGCCAGCCGGTTGCCCACACCGACGGCTTGTGGAACGCGCTGGGCATGCTGTTGGCCGGATATGGGTGTGTGCTGCTGGGCGGCTGCCCGCTGCGTCAGCTGGTACTTTCCGGCGAGGGCAACGCCGACAGTGCCGTGACGGTGCTGGGGCTGCTGGTGGGCGCGGCCTTTGCGCACAACTTCGGCCTGGCTTCCAGCGCCGATGGCCCCACTGCGGCAGGTAAGATTGCCGTACTGATCGGTCTGGCCGTGGTGACCGCCATCGCCTGCCTGAACACCTTCAGAAAGGAAACTGTATCATGAAACAACTGGACGCACGGGGACTTTCCTGCCCCGAACCGGTCATTCTGATCCGCCGCGCCATGCAGAGCGGTGAGGACTGCTATGAGATGATCGTGGACAATCACGCAGCCAGGGAGAACGTGACCCGTTACGCGGAGCACCAGGGCTACACCGTTACGGTGCAGCAGGACGGCGGCGAGTACACGCTGACGATGCGCAAATGACCTGCATTGCAACATTTTATTCCCATTTCGGAGCCATTCGGTTCCGCCAGCAGTGCAGCGGACGGGGAGTGCCTGCCCGGGCCATGCCGGTGCCCCGCGATCTGAGCAGCAGCTGCGGTACCTGCGTGCGGTTTGAGGGGGACTGCCCCGCTGAACTGCCCGACGAGGTGGAACAGGTGGTGGAAGTAACCGGCAGCGGCTACCGGCTGCTGTACCGGGCGGAGGGCTGAGAAGATGGAAACACAAGTAAAACTGACCAGGCTGGCCACCTGTGCCGGCTGCGGTGCCAAGGTGGGCGCAGGCACACTGGCCGGACTGCTGGAGGGCTTCAAAACCCATACCGACCCGCGTCTGGTGGTGGGCTTTGACAAAAGCGACGATGCCTGTGTATATCTGGTGGATGAGAAAACCGCCCTCATCGAAACCACCGACTTTTTTCCCCCGATTGTGGACGATCCCTTTTTGTACGGCCAGATCGCAGCTGCCAACGCACTGAGCGATGTGTATGCCATGGGCGGGGAGCCGCGGCTGGCGCTGAACATTCTGTGCACTACGCCCGCCATGGCCGGAGAGACCGTGCGGGAGGTGCTGCGCGGCGGTTACGACAAGGTCTACGAAGCGGGGGCGGTTATTGCGGGGGGGCACACCATTCAGGGCGCCGAGCCGTTGTATGGCCTGGCGGTGACCGGTTTCGCCCGGCCCGACCGTGTGCTGACCAACAGCGCCGCCCGGCCCGGCGATGTGCTGATCCTTACCAAACCGCTGGGCGTGGGCGTGCTGACCACTGCTGCCAAAGCCGGTCTGGTGGAGGAACCGGTGCTGCGGAAAGTGTACCGTCAGATGGCGACGCTGAACAAAGCGGCGCGGGATGTGATGAGCGATTTTGAGGTGCACAGCTGCACCGATGTAACCGGCTTCGGTCTGCTGGGCCACAGCTTTGAGATGGCCCAGGGCAGCGGGTGCAGCCTGCATTTAGCAGCCGGTTCGGTGCCGTACCACAGGGAGGCGCTGGAACTGGCCGATATGGGTTTCCTGCCGGCGGGCGCTTACCGCAACCGGGAATACGCGCAGGTGCAGGTGGCGGCGGGAATCTCCCGCGCCATGCAGGATTTGTGCTATGACCCCCAGACCAGCGGCGGACTGCTGTTTGCCCTGCCGGAAAATCAGGCCGCGGCCTGCGTGGCCCGGCTGGAGGGGGCGTCCGTTGTGGGGTATGTGACGGACCGCGGCGACGCGGCGCTGTATCTGGAGTAAATGCCATGGAACATCTGATTCTTGTGCGCGGCGGCGGCGACCTGGCCACCGGCACCATTCTGCGGCTGCGGCGGTGCGGGTTCCCCGTGCTGGTGCTGGAAACAGCCGCGCCGTCGGCCATTCGGCGCACCGTTGCGTTCAGCGAGGCGGTGTACACCGGCAGCCAGACGGTGGAGGGAATGACCTGCCGCCTGGCGGAGAATCCTGCCCATGCGTTGCGGCTGCTTCAAAACGGCGGACTACCGCTTCTGGTGGACCCGGCGGGCGACGCCATTGCCGCGCTTCGGCCGATGGCGGTGGTGGATGCCATTCTGGCAAAGAAAAATCTCGGCACCCGCCGGGA
>JBJEYG010000341.1:0-3725 GCA_051886555.1 Gemmiger sp. | reverse complement strand
CACCGGAACGGCCGCCAAACACAGTCCATGGTATGTTCTGCCCGCCGACCAGAAATGGTACACCCGGTATCTGGTGTCCCAGGTAGTAGTGGAAGCGCTGAAGCAGTGTTCCCACGAATACCCCGTGCTGTCGGACGAAGGGAAGGCCGCTCTGGCCGACAGCCGCGCCCGGCTGATGCAGGAATCCTGATTTTTTGGAAAGGCAGGTGTGCCCGTGGCACCCATTCGCATTTTACAGGTGATGCCCGCCATGGATGCGGGCGGCATGGAAACTTTCGTGATGAACGTCTACCGTGCCATCGACCGCACCCAGGTACAGTTTGACTTTCTGTATCATTACGACAAGCCCTGTTTCTACGATGAGGAGATCCGCGCGCTGGGCGGGCAGATCACCAAATTCACCGTCCGGCAGGACAACAATCTGCCCCGCTATCTGCGCGGGCTGGACGAGTTTTTTGCCGCCCATCCCGAGTACCGTATTGTACACGGCCATTACAGCGGGTTCGGCATGTTTTACAACCGCAAGGCCCGCCAGCACGGCGTACCGGTGCGCGTGGGCCACAGCCACAACACCGCCTACGAGAAAAATCTTGTGGGCACGCTGGATCGCTGGATGAGCGGGTGTTTTGAAAAGGAACTGACCGACTGTTTTGCCTGCAGTCAGAAGGCGGGTGAAATGCTGTTCCCCCACAAGCCTTTCACTGTGCTGCCCAACGGCATTGACACCGAAGCCTTTGCCCGGCAGGACCCGGAACGGCGCGCCGCGCTGCGGGTCGAGCTGGGCGTCGGGCCGGGCGAAGCGCTTCTGGGCCATGTGGGACGGTTCTCGGCGCAAAAAAATCACGAAGGGCTGCTGCGCATTTTTGCGGCGCTGCTGCCCGAACTTCCCAATGCCCGTCTGCTGCTGCTGGGCACCGGCCCGCTGATGGATCAGGCGCGGGCGCTGGCCGGGGAGCTGGGCATTTCCGGGCGGGTGATCTTTGCGGGGGTACGCAGCAACGTGGCCGCCTACTACCAGGCGATGGACGCCTTTTTGCTGCCCAGCCTGTTTGAAGGGCTGCCGGTGGTGCTGGTGGAAGCCCAGACCAGCGGCCTGCCCTGCTTTGTGGCGGACACGGTGGACCCCGGCGCAGCCTTCGCCCGCAACGTGCACTACCTGCCGCTGAACGATACCGGCGCCTGGGTACAGGCCATCACCGCCGGCCCGCTGACCCGCGACCCCGACGCCCGCGCCGAGGCGGAAAACGCCGGCTACAACGTGCGTACCAGCGCCGCGGTATTGCAGGAATTTTACTTACGCCGCTGGGCGGAGGTGTGCCGATGACCCCCCGCGGGCAGGAGGTGCTGGTGTCGGTGGTGGTGCCGGTACACAACGCGGCCGCGTTTTTGCCGGTGTGCCTGGCGTCCATCGCAGCACAGAGCCACCGCAACCTGGAGTGTATTCTGGTGGAGGACGGCTCCACCGATGATTCCGCCGCGTTGTGTGAAGCATTTGCCCGGCGCGATCCCCGCTTTACGGTGCTGCGCCAGCCCCAGTGCGGAGTTTCGGCGGCACGGGCGGCAGGCGCAGCGAAAGCAAAGGGCGACTACCTGGCCTTTGCCGACGCCGACGATCTGTACCACAAGGACCTGATCCAAACGCTGCTGCACGCGGCGCTGGACAGCGGCCTTCCGCTTGCCGCCTGCCGGTACGACACCTTTGCAAACGCCCCGTCCGCCGATGCCGGCGTACCGCAGGCCTATACCGTATTGCAAAGCCCCGCTCATCTGGACGCTCTGCTGCACGATCACCGGGTGGATTACGGCCTGTGGAACAAGCTGTATCATCGCTCTCTGATGCCGCCTTCGCTGTTGGACAACGGATTCCGCTTCAACGAGGACCTGCTGGCAAACTGGCAGGCATTTTCCGTCGCGCCGGGGCTTGCCTACTGCGACTTTGCCGGCTACCATTACCGCCAGCACGCGGCCAGCGCCAGCCACCGCCCGCTGACCGCCGACAGCATCGACCAGCAGCGCCGCGTGGCACAGACCATCCGCAATACCGCGCCGGATGCAGTAAAATCCTCGGCTGATGCGTTTTATTATGAAAAGCTGACCTATCTTGCCAGCATGATCCTGCGCCGGGCGGACGCCGCCGCCTACGCGGAGGCGTTTGCCTCGCTGCGCGCCGAGCTTGCCGAAGGATTGCGGGACCCCGCCCTGGGCAAAAATCCGCAGCTGCCCCGTTCCATCCGGCTGGCGGCAGCCGCCACCGTGCGCTGCCCCGGGTTGTACGGCCGGGTATGCCGTCTTCTGCTGCGCGACCGCCGCTGAATTCCCTGGGAGGATACAACCTTGAACTTTCTTTTTGTGCTGGACAGTGTGGAAGCCCCCCACGCCGTCAATCCCCAACTGGGCCGCCGCCTGGCCGGTCAGCTGGCTGCGATGGGGCACAGGGTGCATCTGCTGGAATTGTGGGACGGTGAAATGCCGCCCCCCGATCCCCCCGCAGGCGTAACGCTGCATACCGCCGCCTTTGCGGACGAGCGCCTGATGAACCGTGCCCTGGAAAACGGCCGCAGACAGGGCAGCCCGGTTCCGCTGCGTCTGGTGCGTCTGGCCGGCCATCCTACCGCAGCGGCTGCGGCGTTCCGCCAGCTGATACTGCACCGCCCCCGGCGTCAGACGGAAGCCCGGCGCCGGATCGAAACGCTGTGCGGCCAATATGCTTTTGACGTGGTAACGGCGGTCTGCGCGCCCTACCGGGCCGCTTTTGCGCTGGAGGCTGCGCGTATCTCCGCCAGAAAAGTGCTGTGGCAGCTGGACCCCTATTCCGGCAACCGGGAGTACAATGCCCCCGGCGGCGCCGCGCGGGAAGCGGTGCTGCTGGATGCCATGTACGCCAGCTTTATCACCGCACAGGCGCTGCCCGACTACGATGCCGGCCCACTCGCCGCCAGGCGCGGTAAAATCCATGTGCTGGAATTTCCCTGTCTGACACGGCCTGAGCTGCTTCCGCCCCGTGCTCCCGGCGGACTGCGGGTGGTATTCTGCGGCAACCTCCACCCTGAGATCCGCTCCCCCGCATTTGCGCTGGAACTGTTTGCGGCGCTGGATCTGCCCGGGCTGACGCTGACGATGGCGGGCGGCGGCTGGGAACCCTTCGTCCGGGAACGGGACGCTGCCCGCGCCGCAATGGGCGACGCGCTGGTTCTGCCCGGCCCGGTGCCGCCTGCCGAAGCCCGGCGTCTGCTGTTGGAGGCCGACGTGCTGCTGAGCATCGGCAACACGGTGGACAATCAGATGCCCAGCAAAGTGTTCGAGTACATCGGCGTGGGCAAGCCGGTGCTTCATCTGGCGGCCATCGACACCGATCCCGCCCTTCCGGTGCTGCGCAGGTACCCGCCGGCACGGATCCTGCGCGAGGCGGACGGTTCAACGCCGGAAACCGTCGCTGAACTGCGTCGCTGGCTGCGTGAGTCCGCCGGGCGGACACTGCCCTTTTCACAGGTGGAAGCACTGTACCCCGAATATACCCCCGCCGCTGTGGCGGAGAAATTTTTAAAGGTCGTTCAATAAAGGAAGGAGGTTGCCGCGGATGAAGATTCTGTGGCTTGTAAGTACAACCCTGCCCGCCGCGGCAGCCGCCTGCGGTCTGCCCGGGCAAAGTGACGTGAGCGGCGGCTGGCTGGCCGGCCAGCTGGATGCGCTGCGGCGCCCCGAAGATCCGCCTGAGCTGACCATCT
>JBJEYG010000340.1:0-3733 GCA_051886555.1 Gemmiger sp. | reverse complement strand
CTGTAGCATAAATTCCGCCGCGCTGTCTCTCCAGGATCAAAAAAGACTGCCGGGAATTGTCCTCCACCACCGGAACCAACCCGGAAGGATGCAGCGGTGCATTCTCCTCACGGCAGCAGCATCCCAGGTAAGCAGCCTCGATATAGTGTACACCTTTGGCATAATACCGTTCGTAGACATGGCTGTGGCCATAACTGACGGCATTTACACCGTATTTTTCAAACAGATCCATCAGCATGGAGCCCCAATCGTCCGGATAGGATACGCTGCCATTGGCATCAATCACCGGTTGACACAGGTTACTCTGTGTGTCTGTCCCCTTATTCAGCAGATGCCAATGCTGGATCACCCACTTAAATTTCGTTTTTGCGCGGGCCAGATCTACCTCCAGCCAACGCAGTTGGGGACTACCCGGCCCAATGGGATCCACCAAACGCCATCCCGGCAACTCATTTGCTTTCCAGGCAGCCCAGCGCTGAATATGCAGCGATGTGATATGAAGATCACCATAGTCAGCACTATACCAGCGCTTTCCGGAGAGCGTCGGATCCATTTCCGGGTAAAGCGGACGAAAAATCTGCATAAAAATGCTCCACGTCCAGTTGCTGTCAACTTGCGCATAATTTTTGTCTGTTCCCAGACGCATATCATCCCACTCATGATTGCCCGGGCAGAAAAAGGTGGGGCAATACTGCATCAGCATCGCGCCGTTTTCCTGCTGCATGCAGGGAAAGAATGCCCTTTTCCTGGAATCTCCATCCTGCCAGGGCTCTTGCAGGTCAAACCACTGGTCTGCCCTCCAACTGTGGAATACAGCATCTCCCGAGTAAAGCAGGAAATCCGGTCTGGTACAGCCAATACGGTACACAGACTTATCACATGGGTTAAAGCCCTGCAGATCGCTGATTTGCGCAAACCGAAAGGGTTCCCCCGGAAGGGGCGCAGTATGAAAAAAGTATATCTTGGTGGAAGCTTTTCCAGACTGACAGCGGTAATATACCAGCTCGCCAGGATGCAGCCCGGCGATTTTGGCAACACATTGCCACAGCCGTATTGGCGGATTGTCGTCTTTTTCCACGCAATAGCCTGCATCGGACGCTGGCACGCGCAGGCCTGTAAGCTCATAGCAGGCCGCTTTTACGCACCGTCCCAAAGCATGAGAACTTCCAAATTCCACGATTCCATCCGCTGGGGTACGCTGAACCCAGACGACTTGCATTTCGGAGCTGGGATTCAGCGACAGCAGGTAGGGCTGTGTAATGAACTGCCCCTTCACAGTACCTGCTCCTTTTTCGCACAGGTACGTTCCAGCAGCAGCGCGCACATGATCCAATTGGCACTGGTGGAAGTAGTTGTGATCTGCCTGGCAATGCTGCCCACCTGCACCCATCTGTGGGTCGGATCCTCCGCGGGCCCTCTCCAAACGGCGGAATAGTGTCCATCCTCTGTTCTGGCGTTCTGTGCTACGCTGACAGCGGTATCTACCAGTGCTTTGTTGAGTCTGAGGTCGATGTTCGGAAGGATCGCTACTTCACGCGTCCACTCGCCCAAACAGTAAGTATCCGTCCAAGCATCCCGGTCATTGATGAAGCAGCCATCACGGATATAAATTTCAATCAAGCCGCTGCACAGTTCTTCGAGGCGCTGCCGGTAGACCTCCAGGCCGGATGTGCGGTAGAGGCGCGCATGAATCGCACCCATGGCCATGTTTCCTCCCAGGAAACTCAGGCTTCCCGGGTCTCCCACCAAATGAATATCTTCCGCATATTCGGGAATGGCAGGCTTTTTTTGCCCCGGCAGTCCGGATTCATTCAGATCCGTCCAGTAGATGCCCGCTTTCCATTTCAGGTGGTTCTCCATCCAATAATAGCATTCCATGGCAATATGGAAATAGCGCGCTTCTCCTGTTATTTCAAAAACATCCAGGCTGGCCATAACAATGGCGATCTGATACAGGGACTTCCATTTTTTTGTATTTTCATACCACATACCGCCCCCCAGTGCATTGTCCATCCAACGATCCACCGCATGATCAAGCATTTGTTTTGCGCATTCGACAAACCAAGGATCCTTGACATATTCATAGTAAAGCAAATACAGCCTCGCATGCCAACCGCAGTCGTCGCACGCATTGTGCAAATACGTTCCCGCGGCAGTCAATTCCTCCACAGTGAACAGCGCTTTCAGGCGTTTCGCCTCCAGCACGATCCGCTTGCGGACATCTTCATCCCCAGTGGCCTTATAGTAGTTGTCCATGGCAATGGTCATCATACCGCGCTCCCACAGACCGCCCCGGGGATCTCCGCCAGGTACTTCCTCCACCGGGATTCCAGTCCAGGTCGGGATAATATAGCCTGTTTCATTATCTCCATGCCAGTAATTGCGCAGAAGGTCCTCATAGGCCCGTCGGGCGTACTTTTCCATGATCGTATCGTTCATTGTGTTTCTCCTTTTCTGTTTATTTGGCGCCCCACAAAGCTTCTTTCTGTGGTCTGGACGGATCTTTGCTCCCAATGCTGCCGCTTTCATATAGGCAAATTTCCTGCCCATATCGCTGAAAGGCGCTTGGAGGCTGCCGTTTTTTTCAAATTAATTTTAAATGCCATTCATATGCCATGCCATACATTTTACCCGTTTCCTCCTGTTCCTTTGTGCAGAAAGGAGTGATGGTATTGCTGCTTATTGATTTTCCATCCTTCCGGCTCAACAATTCTTCCCACCCTGCGCACCAAAAATGGCAGAACGGTAAATGCCGCCGCCTGAATCAAAAACAGCACAGGGACACTGGTGAACCGGAATCCGGCGATCGAGATGTAATTATCTCCCATTTGCGCGACCACCCAGGTAGAGAAGCTCATCCCCAGCAGAGCCGCCAAATTGGTCAGGATCTGATAGAATGACAGGTAGCTGGTCTGGTTTTCCTCCGGCAGCGCAATATAAATCAAGCTGTTTACGGCAATGATCGTGCCCATATTGACGCAATTCTGAATCAGCTTTACTGCGGTCATCACCCAAAGATAGTTGCTTTCTGACATCAACGCGTGGAGAAAATAACTGGGCGCCATAAGCGTTTGCGCAAGTGCCAGTGTTCCGAGGGTTCCACGCTTGCGTACACTTTTCCCCCAATATGCGCTGGTGGGGATAATAAAGAAAACGTTCGTCAGGTTGATGAAGCTGATGTATGCGTAGCTGACCTTAATTTCTTCCAGAAGCCAGGAGTTTACAACAGAGTTGACCATGCACGCAAAACTCGCATGCAGCAAATACACCGCCATGATCAGCATAAACCGCTTATTGGACAAAGGAATTTTCAGCGTACTGAAAAGAAAGATGCGGGTTTGGCTGCTCGTTTTGTACTCCGGTTCTTTTGGCTTTTGCAGAAAGTACACATCCAGAATGGCTGCCAGGAAAGCCGCACACCGGAAGCCCGCCAGCAGGACCTGACGGCTTTGGCCTTCGATATCGTCAGTAATGGCGCCAAGCAGCAGAAGAAGAATACCGGAGATCGTACTCGACACAAGCGTGGTTGCGGTCATATAACCGCTGCGGACTTCAGGCTCAATGTATCCCATATGCCATGCGGAATACCCAGAGGTAAACAGCGCATTGATGGCATTCGCCAAAAAGGAAATGGCCACCAAGCCCATCATGCGTCCATGCTGGCTTCTTACAAGCAGCGGCAGGAAGGTAAGGCCGAGAATATTGATGGTATAATAGGCAATTCGTGACAGGG
>JBJEYG010000339.1:0-3734 GCA_051886555.1 Gemmiger sp. | reverse complement strand
GCCGTTTTCGTCCATGATAGCCGATTCCCCGAAAAAATGCAAGACCCGTTGCGCGCAGGACTGCATCTGGGCTTGACGCGCCGGCAACAGGAAAAGTGTAAATTTTTTTTGACGTTTGAAACAAGTTGGTGACATCTCTCGTTATAATAAGTGAAAGAAAGGCAGTTCCGGCCTTCGGGCCGCGAAGTGGTTGCGCAAATGCGCGGAGAGGAACAGAAAAGCGATGGCAAATATCCTTGTGGCGGAAGATGAACGTGCGATCAACAATCTGGTGGCGGCGAACCTGCGGCTGGTGGGGCATAGCTGCACCCAGGCATACGACGGCGAACAGGCGCTGGCGCTGGCTGCGGGCGGCGGCTTCGACCTGCTTCTGCTGGACGTGATGATGCCCGGCGTGGACGGCTTTGAGATCAAAAGCCGGCTGCCTGCCGATCAACCGGTGATTTTTGTGACCGCAAAGACAGGGCTGAACGATAAACTGCGCGGATTGGGACTGGGCGCGGACGATTATATTGTCAAACCGTTTGAGATCCTGGAATTGCTGGCCCGGGTAGAGAGCGTGCTGCGCCGTACCTGCCGCAACACCGATGTGTTTGAATTCAAGGATCTGCGCGTTGACATGACAGCCCACCGGGTATTGCGCGGCGGCGTGCCGGTCGAGCTGACCCCGCAGGAGTACGCCCTGCTGGAGGCACTGGTTATCAACCGAAATCTGGCGCTCAGCCGTGAAAAACTGCTGTCCATCGCCTGGGGCTACGATTACGAAGGCGAAACGCGCACCGTGGATGTGCATATTCAGCGCCTGCGCCGCAAGCTGGGACTGGAAAAGGAAATCCAGACGGTATTCAAGATCGGTTACCGGCTCAATACCCGGTGAGACTGTTTGAACGCGGCGCGCGCACCTGCTCTTCCAAACTCTATACGAAAGGCGTTGACCCTTGTATGCGAATGCCGCACATCGCGATGCCGCGTCCGAAATACTGGCAAAAAATCTACCTGGCTACGTTGGCGCTGTTTGTGGTATGCCTGGTGGGCGGAATGCTGGGGGTAACTGAGATCAGCCATCGCATCAGCTTTGAGGCGCGGTGCGATGAATTTTTAAACCGTCAGCAACTGCTGGTTCAGTCGCTGGCCGAGGACATCAGCGCCGTGAATACCCGCCGCCCTGCCGCCCTGAACGATCTGTTTGAGCAGTATGCCCGCCGCTACAGCGGCGACGGCATCCGGTTGGCAGTCTGGCGGGACGGCGAATGCCTTTACTCCAATCAGGAGGCGGATCAGGGCGAGGAGGATCTCGCCTTGCTTTCGCCCGGCAAGCTGGTTTGGCGGGTGCACCTGGTAAACGGGCGGCATGTCATCTACGCAGCCACCATGTTGTCAGGCGAGCTGGAAGGCTATACCGTCAGCTGCTGCGCCGACCTGGAGGCTTTTTACGACGAATGGAAACGCGTAACCGCGCTGGTGGCCTGCCTGGTGACTGCGGCGGGCGCTCTGTTTGCGGCGGGGCTGCTGGCGGTGCTCAAGCGTATGAACCGTCCGCTGCAGGACATGACCGAGACCGCCCGCGCGTTGGCGGAAGGCGATTTTTCCGTGCGGACCGGCTCCGCCGCACGGGCCGATGATCTGGGCGAGCTGGGGCGCACACTGAACGAGCTGGCCGCGCAGGTGGAGCGGCAGATGGGGGAGCTGGCCGCCGAGGCGGAGGCCAAGCAGCAGCTGGTGGATAACCTTTCCCATGAGATGCGGACCCCACTCACCGCCATCGGCGGCTACGCCGAATACATCCAGCGCGCCGACCTGGACAAGCACGAGCTGATGGAGGCCACCGAAACCATCCGGTTCGAGAGCCGCCGGCTGCTGAACCTGTCCAATCAGCTTGTGAAACTGTCGGTACTGGCGCATGAGACACCGGAATTTTCGCTTTTGTCCCCCAATGCGCTGCTCAAACGGGTGGTATACGCGGTGACGCCCAAGGGCCGCCGCCGCGATGTATGTGTGAAAGCACACCTGATCGCGCCGGAATCCGCGCAACCCCCGCTGTGGGGCGATGAGGACCTGCTGGAAAGCCTGTTGGTCAATCTGGCGGACAACGGCGTCAAAGCCTGCGAAAAGGGCGGCCTGGTGGAGCTTCGCGTGTACCGCGGCGCCGACGGCGGGTGCGTATTCACTGTGCGGGACACCGGCCGCGGCATGGATGCCGGGACGCTGGAACGCATCGGACGGCCGTTCTACCGGGCCGACAAGGCGCGCTCCCGCGCGGAAGGCGGCGCCGGGCTGGGCGTGGCGCTGTGCACCGCCATCGCGCAGGCCCACGGAGCAACACTGCAATACCAAAGCGAGCCGGGCAGGGGAACGCTGGTGACGGCGGCCTTCCCGCCCGGGGCGCCCCCTGCGGCGACGGAGGAACCCGATGAAACAACATAGAATCCCGGCGCTGGCGCTGGCCGCTGCGCTGACGCTGAGCGGCTGCGGCGGATATCTGGGCAGCGAGCCGACCCTGCGGGACGAGCCGGTCACGGTGTACGGACGCAGCGCGGTGAACGCGGCACTTTCCGCCAGCAACGTGCCTTACCAGACGGTCATTTCCTACAACTGCGGCGGTTCCTGTGTGACCGGGACGCAGTACCCCGGGGATCTGCCGCCCGACGCGGTGGCAATGGAACCATCGCCCAGTGAGATCGACCACCAGACTGCCGCCAATGCCGCCGAGGACCTGTGCAACGAGTTGGGCCTGGCCGGCGGTCAGGAACCGTGGCAGGTGAGCTTTTTCAGCGGTGAGACGGAAGCGGAACTGCTGTCCTACAACGGGGGACGGGACTATTTCAGCTGCTGGACGGCGGAACGGAGCGTATTGCTGGACGCGATCTCCGGCAAGGCGTTCTACATCAGGGGTACGGCCCGGGACGGCGCGGAGGCGTTCCGCGACGCTTACGCCGGTGAAGGCGAGCCGGATGACGGCTATGCCGAAAAGGCCGCTGCGGCCAACGATTGGATGGCGAACGGCGGCGCGGCACAAATAGCCGGCGAGCTGGCAGAGCTGGCGGGCCGGCATGTGAGCGGCGAACCGCAAATCATAGGCCAGCCTTGGCCGGAAAGCCGTGCGGAGCTGCATCGAACCCAAAACTGGGGCAATGCCCGGTGCGTGGTGCAGCTGACCAACGGGTGCGAGATGCACATGACGCTGGATACCGTCGCCCGGACGGTTACCCGCATGTGGGTGACCTACAACGACTGGCCAAGCAGACAGCAAGAGATTCTTCTGGCAGAGGAAGCGGCGGACCGCTGAACCGGATGCCACAAGCGCAGCGCCCCGGGCACGCGTACGTGCCCGGGGCGCTGCGCTGCCTGGGGGGACCGGGGCATTCAGCGCCGGTCAGGGTGGGAATTGGCGTTTTCCAGTGCCTGACGATGCAGGCGCTTGACCTCTTCATGATGGCGGTTCACCATTGCGAAAACTTCCTCGGCGCCGGGGCAGGGCAGCCTTGTGCGGGCAGGGGCGGCTGTCCCCAGCGAAACGTCGATCTTGGTAGTGCGGTCAGGCATTTTTTATCTTCCTTTCTGTGCGGATGCGCACGGTTTTGTCGTTTGGAATTCCTTTTGCGAATAGAATAACGCAGAGTTGTCACGGACTTGTTTCAGAAACGGTCACTTTTCCGGAAAAACGCAATCCGAACAGAATCGAGGGAAAGTGTGCTTTTTTACCGGTTGGAAACAGGTCGAAAACAACTTTGTTA
>JBJEYG010000338.1:0-3742 GCA_051886555.1 Gemmiger sp. | reverse complement strand
ACCAATGGGGCAAGCGTTGGCGGCACAGCCCGGCCGAATACCGGGACGGCTGGCGGCCATTCGCACACCATCGGATCGCACACCCATAATTTCCAGCACGTCCATAATGTAACCGTGCCGATCACCATACCCGCCTTAACCCTCACCGTGCCCGCACACACTCACAGCGTCAGTATAAGCTCGCACACACACAGCGTCACCATTGGCGACCATGTCCATGAGATCACTATCAACGACCATACCCATGAGTTGACGCTGGACGACCACACCCACGACGTCGAGATACCCAGCCATACCCACGATGTTACCCTCTATGACCACACCCACGACGTCGAAATAGCCGACCACACTCATGAAGTTGCAATCGACGACCACACCCACGAAGTCACGATAGAAGACCACACCCACGAAATTGTTTATGGCATTTTCGAGGGCGACACGGCCGACAGAATCAGCATCGTGGTGGATGGCACGCCGGTGCCATCGTCTGGCGCATATGTGGACGAAATGGACATCGTGGCACACCTGGAAAAGGACGGCGGCGGCAGGATCACGCGCGGCAGCTGGCACACCATCGAGCTGGTGCCCAACAAGCTGACGCGCATCGTGGCAAACCTGTTCGTTCAGGCGTTCGTCCAGAGCATCGGCGGCGGCGACTACTAAGGAGGCAAGAAAGTGGAAAACTGGAAGATTCGCCAGGCGGTTGACCTGGCCCGCAGCGGCTGCGGCCCTGCCGCCTGGCCGGAAGCACTGATGGTCGTCGGCGACAAACAGGCGCACACCTGGGAGGTCGTCTTTACAGACGGCGGAGCGGTGCCCGATCTGACCGGCGCAAGCGTAACCGCCTATTTCAACCGGCTAGACAACGAAACCGTTGTATGCGTCGGCAGCGCGGAAGGCAATACCGTGCGCGTCACCCTGGCCGAAGCATGTTACGCATTCGAGGGGCCGCTGGTGGGCATTCTCCGCGTCACCCAGGGGCCCGTAACATTTACGGCATCTATCCTGCGGTTTACAGTGGCGCATGGAGCCAACAGCGTTATTGTCGATCCGGGCGACGTGGTGCCCGATCTGACGGAGCTTTTGGCGCAAATCGCAAATATGGAGCGCGCCATGGCCGACACCCAGCAGGCCACCACGGATGCGAATGCAGCCACGACCGCAGCCAACACCGCAGAAGCTGCACGCGCAGCAGCAGAGGAAGCACGCGTTTCCGAGGAAAATGCCCGTGTTTCCGCCGAAAATGCCCGTGTTTCCGCTGAAAATGCCCGCGTTTCCGTGGAAAATACCCGTGTTTCAGCTGAAAATGCCCGCGTTTCTGCTGAATCCGCCCGTATTTCCGCGGAAAGTGCCCGCGTCACGGCGGAAAACACCCGCAAGACACAGGAACAGCAGCGCCAGACGGACACCGGCGCTGCGATCCAGCGCGCCAACACGTCTGCAGCTGGTGCAGACGCCGCAGCTGCGCGGGCCAACACGTCCGCAGCTGACGCAGACGCTGCCGCCCAGAGTATCGGCGCGCAGCTGACCGCACGCCTGGGCAACCTGGCGTTTATGCTGGCAGCTGACGGCGGCATTGATGTAATAATAATCAACGAATAGGAGGAACGGCTGAAATGTCCACCGGTGAAATTATCAACATCCCCCGCGAACAGACGCTCCAGCGTGCAGCCAATGCCCTGGAACTGATTGCGATTGCACAGGCAAGTAACGCCGGAAAGATTGAAAGCTGGGATGCCATCCAGCAGGTTGTGCGGCAGGGCCTGGGCACGAAAGCGTTCCCCGTCGGCAGTCAGCTGCAGGTGGAGCATTCCGAGTATGGCACCATCCTGCTGGACGTGGTGGCGCACGATCACCACGCCGACCCGACTGGCCACGCGGCGCACAGCATGACGCTGCTGATGCACCATTGCATCAACGGCCGCATGTTCGACAACACGGAGGCCCTGATGGCCAGCCCCGACGGCCTGGCTGCTGGTACATACCATTTTACCTTGCTGGCTGGCTACGATCCGAATTATGGCGGTGGCAAAACGCTGGAATTCACGCTGACGCAACCCGTCCCGGCCAAAGGCGTGATTATGTTTCCGTGGGCGTATAACACCCAGGCGACGGCAACCAAGATCAGCACCTACGCCAGCCAGACAACCACCACCGCGCTTGAAACCGTGCCCGTAACCGAGGGCAGCGGCGGAACCGATCTGGGCACAGCTGACGGAGCGGGAAGCCTGAACCACAGCTACCGCATCCGTTACGGCAGCAACAACTGGGCAGAGAGCGCGGCCCGTCAGTGGCTGAACAGCGCAGCAGCTGCGGACGCATGGTGGAAGCCGCAGACGCAGTACGACCGCCCGCCGTCCTATGCCAACAAAGCCGGATTCCTGAACGGCCTACCTGCCGATTTCGCAGCCGTGCTGGGTGCTGTCGAACTGACCACGGCCCGCAACACTGTTTACGAGGAAGACGGCACGACCGGCGGCAGCTATGTAACCCGTGATAAGATTTTCCCGCCGTCCATGACGGAAGTCGGCTACGGCAAAAATAACAATATCGAGGAAGGCCACCTGCTGCCGTATTATGACGGCGCAGCACAGATCGACCGAATCAAGTACGACATCGCAGCACAGAATACCGCCCGCTACTGGTGGCTCCGCGGCCCGATCCCGTCGAGCGCGAACGTCCGTAGCGTCGGCACGTCGGGGGCGCTCTACAGCAGCAGCGCGTACCATGGCATCGGTCTGGCGGCGGCTTGCGTCATCTACTGATCCGATTATCCGCGCCGTTAGGCGCATGAAAGGGAAGCCATGGCAGTTCCTGCATATCTTCGCAATGAGAGCAAAGCGCAGTTTGTAACCACGGCCGTACGACTGGCAGCCTGGGCGCTGAAATGGTGCAAAGATGAGCGTTTGTTCACCAGGCGCGAAAGATGGATTATAACCGGCGATATTTGGCAGCAGGCAAAGCGCGTCCTGCTGCATGTCAAACAGGCCAACGCCCGGAAGGACTTGAAAGCCCCGGACGATTACAAGGCGCGCCGGAAGCACTTGAAGAAGGCCCTCGACGCGCTGGAAGCGCTGAAAATACTGCTAACGATCAAATATGAAATGGTTCTTCACGGATTCAATGCGCCGAAAACGGCCAGCCCGGAAGAACCGGCAGCAGCACCGGACACAGCACAGAAAAAGAAACGGAGAACCGGCAAGCGTCTGACACAGGACGACATCGACCGAATTTTCGAAATCTTTTTCGATATGTGCATCCGGGAGGAAGAACTCATAAAGGGCGTTTTGCGCAGTGACGCTGAAAGGCACCACGGCGCTGATTCTGCCCAGTGAGCTGGGAAACGGCTATCACACCCCGCCCGCAACTGGTGGCTCCGCGGCCCGAACCCGTCGAACGCGAACGTCCGTAACGTCAACACGTCGGGGGCGCTCAACAACAACAACGCGAACAATGGCAACGGTCTGGCGGCGGATTGCATCACCGGCCCGTCATTTGAGTAAGGCGCACAGCGCCGGAAAACAGTGCCATGATGTGCAAGGAGCCGTTTCTCCAGCCCCGAAAGGGGGAACATGGCCGCCGATGCAGACGCGACAGCGTGCGTGAGCTGCTACCCCGGCGGCCGATCTATGAACGATTTCGAGAAAGTCATAAGCCTGCGGAACTTGTACAAGGCGCTGCGGAAATGCTGCACGGGCAGTATGTGGAAAGACGGCACCGCGCAATACCGGTGGGACGGTCT
>JBJEYG010000337.1:0-3763 GCA_051886555.1 Gemmiger sp. | reverse complement strand
GTCTATGGCCGGATGTTTTCCCTCTGGATGTACGCCGCCATCGCGCCGATCCCGCTGTCCGCCTTTGCAGGGGAACCGACAAGCAGCGTGGGAAAAAACTTCCTGCGCAGCTATGCGGGGGTATGCTTACAGGGTGTGGTCATTGCGCTGGCTTGCATTATCTTTTCCGCCCTCGCCACCGGCGCACCCACCGTTGATCCCAACGCCAGCGCCATCACGGCGGTGTGGTCCTATGTGGGTTCGCTGGCGTTCAATTTGCTGGTGCTGGTGGGGGCCATCAAGGGTTGTGATCGGATTGTTAAAGAGATTATGGGGTTGTAAATTATTATGGATAGAGGTGATGCACCATAGAGATCAAAATTCCCAAAGAGATCCGCAACTACCATGAAAACATCTTTTTCGGGCTCAATACCCGACAATTTGTCTGCTCACTGCTGGCGCTTGGCGCGGCAGTGGGCCTTTATTTTTCCCTGCGGCCGATCGTCGGTGCTGAGCAGGTGGGCTGGATGTGCATCCTTGGCGCTGCGCCGTTCGCGGCCTGCGGCTTCTTCAGCTACCACGGCATGACAGCCGAACAACTGCTCTGGGCGTGGATCAAGTCGGAGATTCTCATGCCCAAACGGCTCGTCTACAAGTCAGACTGTCTGTATTACCAGATCGTGCAGCCCGTCATTGCCGAGGGCTGCAAGCACAAGCGCCGCCCCAAAAAGCGCACGGACAAAACCGAAGAAGTCCAAAATGGCAAATCCAAACCGAAACGGAGGAATCGAATGACGAAATCCAAACCTAAAACCAATCAGAAGCCCAACACCAGCGCAACCCCGGAGGCCCGCCATTGACCAAGACGCTGGCAGCCGCCAAGCGCCAGGAGCGCGTGAAATTCAAGGTCCCGCGCTCGGTCCAGGACGCCATCCCCATCCGCCGCATCTGGCCGGACGGCATCTTCCAAGTGGGCAACCAGTATTCCAAAAGCTGGTCGTTCACCGATATCAACTACGCCATCGCCGACAAGGACGACAAGATGGCGATGTTCCTCGACTACTGCGCCCTGCTCAACGCGCTGGACTCCGGCGCATCGGCCAAGATCACGATCCACAACCACCGCATCGACAAGGAGGACTTCGAGCGTTCGGTACTCCTGCCGCTACACGGCGACGCCCTCGACCATTACCGCGAGGAATTCAACGAGATGCTGCGTGCCCAGGTCACCGGCACCAGCAACAGCATGATTCGGGAACGCTACCTGACTGTCAGTATCCTCAAGAGGAACATCGACGAGGCCCGCACCTACTTTGCCCGTGTCGGCACCGATCTGGTCACCCACCTGGCCAAGCTCAGCTCGGTGGCGGCGGAACTGTCCACCTCCGACCGGCTGCGGTTGCTGCGGGACTTCTTCAAGGCGGGCCAGCCGCCGGCGCTTGACTTCGACCTGCGCCAGCACGCCAAACGCGGCCACAGCTTCAAAGACTGGCTCTGCCCCGACAGCATGGAGTTTGCCGCCGATCACTTCCAGATCGACGGCCGTTTTGGCCGGGTGCTGTATTTGCAGGACTACGCCAGTTATATCAAGGACAGTTTCATCTCGGAACTGTGCGATCTCGATCGCAGCATGATGCTGTCCATCGACATCCTTCCAGTGCCCACCGACGAGGCCGCACGGAAACTGCAAAACACGTTGTTGGGCGTAGAAACAAACGTGGCCAACTGGCAGCGCAAACAGAATGCCGCCAACAACTGGTCAGCCACCATCCCCTACGACATGGAGCTCCAGCGCAAGGAGACGAAAGAGATGCTGGACGACCTGACCACCCGCGACCAGCGGATGCTGCTCGGTTTGGTGACGCTCGTCCACATGGCCGGCAGCCAACAGCAGCTCGACAGTGACACCGAGACGCTACAATCGGTGGGGCGCAAGCACCTGTGCCATCTTTCGACGCTGCGCTGGCAGCAAAAAGACGGCCTCGACACTGTGCTGCCCTACGGTTTGCGCCGCATTCAGGCCCTGCGCACCCTGACCACCGAGAGCACCGCCGTTCTGATCCCGTTCCGGGCGCAGGAAATCCTGCAGCCCGGCGGTATCTACTACGGCCAGAACGCTGTCAGCAAGAACATGATCGTGGCTGACCGCACGAAACTGCTGAATGGCAACAGCTTCCGTTTGGGCGTATCCGGTTCCGGCAAGTCGATGAGCGCCAAGGAGGAACTGGTGCAGATCGCCCTCGCCACCGAAGATGACATCCTCATCCTCGACCCCGAAAGCGAGTTCGGCCACCTGACCCGCGCGCTGGGCGGTGAGGTCATCCAGATCTCGGCCACCTCCGACACCCACATCAACGCACTGGACATGGATCGCAGCTACGGCGATGAGCGCAACCCGATCGTGGCGAAAAGCGAGTTTGTGCTGTCGCTGTATGAACAACTGGTCGGCGGAGGGCAGGTGACGGCCAAGGAAAAATCCATCCTCGGCCGCTGCACCGAACTGGTCTACCAGCTCTACATCCGCAACGGTTACCAGGGCACACCGCCGACGTTGCGGGATTTTTACCGCCTGCTCAAGATGCAGCCGGAGCCGGAAGCTCAGGGCCTGGCGCTGGCCAGCGAGTTGTTCATCACCGGCACGCTGAACACCTTTGCCAAGTACACCAATGTGAATACCCAAGCCCGCATCATCGACTACGACATCCGAGAGCTGGGCGAGCAGCTCATGCCGCTGGGGATGCTGGTGACGCTGGATGCGATTTATAACAGGGTTATTCAAAATTCAAAAAGCAGCCGAAGAACGTGGATTTTTTGCGATGAGTTTTACCTTTTCTTTCGATATGAATACAGCGCCAACTTCTTCTACAAACTCTGGAAACGCATCCGCAAGTACAATGGGCTGATCACCGGCCTGACGCAGAACGTGGACGAACTGCTACGCTCCGACACCGCCCGCCTGATGCTGGCGAACAGCGAGTTCCTGATCCTGCTGAATCAGAGCGCCACTGACCGCGAGGAACTGGCCAAGCTGCTGCACATCTCAGACACCCAGCTCGGCTACATCACCGACGTCCCCGCGGGCTGCGGCCTGATCCGCTGCGGCGGCCAGCTCGTGCCTTTCACCAATGCGTTCCCGGCCAACACTGACCTCTACCGCTTGATGAGCACCCGGCCGGGTGAAATGCTGAACTGACGATGCAGCGAACAAACAAAAGCAGAGGACCGCCCGGCCCTCTGCAAAAGCATTCACTCAAAAGTTCCAAACATTGTTTTCCAGCCCCCGCAGCCGTGCACGGAAGTCGGCGGCCATTTGGGGCGCATCCGCTACGTCCGGAAAGGTCACAAGGTAGTCATCCCCGGCTTGGTGGAAACTGACCACGCCAGCTAGTCCTGCCATCTCGGCCACCTTGACGAGCGAGTGAAAATCATATTCCAGCGAACTGATCATCAGGTTCATTGAAAACATACCCTCTATCCATTATCGCGCTTGTTCCAGCATAGCACAGCGTCAAGCGGAATGCAACTGATGGCGAGAGCATCCGAGACGGAATTTTCATAGATAGCATGTTACAATAATGCCAACGAAAGGGATGTTTGAAAGCGTGGTGATTACGATTAGCCGAAAAAATCATCGCTTGATTTGTGGCAGGCTGTTGCGAACCGACAAGCAGTTTCGCCATCTGAAGCAGCGGCAAAAAGACCAGATCAGCACATGGCTGTTTGAGGAATACCACCGTATTTGGCAAGAAATTGACCGTGAACCATCGCCGAGCTATAATCAAAA
>JBJEYG010000336.1:0-3797 GCA_051886555.1 Gemmiger sp. | reverse complement strand
GGTTGCCCGGCTCGCCCCACGGGAGCGGCAGATCATGGAACTGCGATTTGGCCTGCGCGACGGTGTAGAGCACACGCAAAAGGAAGTTGCTGACCAGATCGGTATTTCGCAAAGCTACATCTCCCGGCTGGAAAAGCGTATTATTAAACGTCTGCGCCGGGAGATGGACGCAGTGGTCTGATTCAGGTCATTTCCGCATTGGTCTGCGTCACGAATTCGTCGATGATTCCGCCCATAAGATTCATTTCCGGCAGTTCGGAGTAAAGCGCGTAATCGAATTCTTCTTTTGTCCAGGTGATCAACACTTTCTGCGCAGGGGAGGCTTTCTGCGTGACCGTAGTCCCCATTACGTCATAGTCAGCGGTTTCTGCATACTCCGCATCCAAATACGCCTGAGGAATGAGCAGGCTGCCGTGACTTGCCACACGCAGCGTAACCAAATGTCCCGGAACGATCAGATACTCCACTTGGGCATTGGTATTGTTTACAAGGAAATACCGTTCGGGGATCATGATCTCATCGCTGGGAATGCTGGTCAGATGCACGTCGCCTTCGCCGTCGAAGCTGGCATCGGTATGTTCGGTCAGCGTTTCGCGGCTTGTTGCAGGGTGGGCAGGTTCTTTGTTGGAAAGGTACAGCCCGTACGCGACAGCTGCCGCAAGCAGCACGAGCAGGATCAGCCAAAAGAGCCAGATATATTGAGCCATAGTCAACCATCCTCCTTTCGCCATGCTATGCCCCGGGAAATGGAACTGTGCAAAGATTTCCAAAAGCAAAGCTGTTTGTATCGGTACGCCACTGCCCATACTCTCATCAGAATGGGGGAATGGCAGGATGTACTCCGGTAAAGTGGAAATCTGCGGTGTAAATACCGCACAGCTCCCGGTTTTGAATGAGAAGGAAAAAAGCGCGCTGCTGCGTCAGGCGCATGAAGGAGACAGCGCGGCGCGCCAAAAAATGATTCAAGGCAACCTGCGTCTGGTGCTCAGTGTAGTGCAGAAATTTGCCGGCCGCGGAGAAAATCTGGATGATCTGTTTCAGGTGGGATGTATCGGGCTGATCAAGGCGGTGGATCATTTTGACCCCGACTTGAACGTTCGCTTTTCCACCTATGGTGTCCCCATGATCGTGGGGGAGATCCGGCGTTTTCTGCGGGACAACAACGCCGTACGGGTCAGCCGTTCCATCCGCGATCTGGCATACCACGCGCTTCAGGCGCGGGAGGCTCTGCAAAAGGAACTGGGGTGCGAGCCGCGCATCTCACAAATCGCCCAGCGGCTTGGCGCTCCGCCGGAAAGCGTTGCGATGGCCTTGGAATCCATTGTCGAACCGACCAGCCTGTATGAACCGGCTTATGGCGACGGCGACGATGCGGTGGAGGTGATGGATCAGATCCGCGCCGACGGCGGGGAGGAAAGCTGGATCTCGGACATTATGTTCCGAGATACAGTCCGTGCATTGTCCGATCGGGAAAAGCGGATTATGTCCTTGCGGTATCTGCGCGGTAAAACCCAAATGGAGGTAGCAAGGGAGATTGGCATCAGTCAGGCCCAGGTCAGCCGCCTGGAAAAGAACGCATTATGCCGGATTAAAGAGCAGATTTCCTGCTGCTGAAAAAGCGCTCCGCGATTGTTCGCGGAGCGCTTTGGGCAGATTATTCAGATTTTTGCGTCCGGATGTTTTTTTTGCTGCAATTCAATGCCTTTGGCCTGAATACCGCAAAGCCCCAACGCGCGGGTGAAAGATTTGTGATTTTTATAAAGGATACCGGTAATTCCCAGATTGTAAGCTGCCTGGGCGTTCGTTTTGTTGTCATCAATAAATACGGACTCATCATATGCCAAATGATACTGTTTCATCAGCTTGGTGTAGATTCTTGGGTCCGGCTTGTTGATATGCACATCGCAGGATGCCACACCGCCATCAAATAGCTCAAAGAAATCCCGTTCGCGCAATTCAGCCAATGTATCGCTGGCGATGTTGCTGAGGTAATACAGACGGTATCCGGCATCTTTCAGATTTCGCATCATCTCTACCGTTTTGGATTTTGTCTTTAAAATGCTTTCCCACTCTTCGATCACGGTGCGGACCTCAAAAGTTCGACCGCAGCGGGCAGCGTTTTCCAGCATTAAATCGTTGGCGGCACTGCGAGCCAGCACGCCCCGGTCCATTTCCTCCCATTCTTTGCTGCCAAAGGTCAGGTCATAGGTAATGTCCTCCGCTGTTTTGTTCAGAAAATGATCCATCAGGAAATCGCGCGGGTTGAAATCCACCACAACGCCCCCAAGATCAAAAATGATATTCTTATACATGGTAAAATGCCTCCGTAAACCTTCTGTCCTTTATTATACACGGAATCGGCGAAGAAACAAATGCTTAAATGCTGCATACCATGAGAATACAGTGAAACTTGCTGGGAAAGGGGCGTCCGGTATGACGATTCAGGAACTGAGCAGGAAAGATGTCATTCGTGCGCGGTCCGGAGAGAATCTGGGCCGTGTGGATGACATATGTTTTGACACGGCAACTGCGCGCATACGTTCGGTGATTCTTCGCGGACGCGGCCGACTATTCGGATTGATGGGCAGGGAAGAGGACCTGGAGATCCCCTGGGAGCAGATCAACAGCATTGGTGCAGATGTAATTATGGTGGATACCGTTCCTCCGGAGCAATCCGGCACCAGTCGGGAACCGTTGTACTAAATTTTAAAAAAGTGCTTGCAATCCACAATAGCTTGTGATAATATAGTACGGCAATACGCACGCATTGCTTCGCTTTTTTGTGCTCAAAATAGATTTTGGGTTAGAGGGCGGTCAACTGGCAGTGCGGAGGTATAACTAAATTTTTGGAGGAAAAAATTATGGCAGTAGTTTCTATGAAGCAGCTTCTTGAGGCTGGCGTCCACTTTGGCCACCAGACCCGTCGCTGGAACCCCAAGATGGCGAAGTACATCTTCACCGAGCGCAATGGCATTTACATCATCGATCTGCAGAAGACCGTGAAGAAGCTGGATGAAGCTTACAGCTTCGTGCGCGATGTGGCGGCTGACGGCGGCGAAATTCTGTTTGTTGGCACCAAAAAACAGGCGCAGGAGTCCATCCGTGACGAGGCGACCCGTTGCGGCATGCACTATGTCAACGCTCGCTGGCTGGGTGGTATGCTGACCAACTTCCGCACCATCCGTAAGCGCATCGAGCGCATGGAGCAGCTGAAGACCATGCAGGAGGACGGCACGTTCGACCTTCTGCCCAAAAAGGAAGTTGTCAAGCTGGAACTGGAGATGGCAAAGCTGGATAAGTACCTGGGCGGCGTGAAGAACATGAAGACTCTGCCCAAGGCCATGTTCATTGTTGATCCCCACAAGGAGCGCATCGCAGTTTCCGAAGCCCGCAAACTGCACATTCCTATTGTGGCCATTGTTGATACCAACTGCGACCCCGATGAGATCGATTATGTGATTCCCGGCAATGATGACGCCATCCGCGCTGTCAAGCTGATCTCCGGTGCTATGGCTGATGCCGTGCTGGAAGGCAAGCAGGGCACTCAGGAGGCTCCCGCCGAGGAAGCCATCGCCGAAGAGGCTTGATCGCACTGGAACTTTTGAAACAGAAAGGACAATGATAGTATGGCTATTTCTGCAAAAGACGTTATGGAACTGCGTAAGCAGACCGACTGCGGCATGATGGAGTGCAAGAAGGCGCTGATCGAGGCCGACGGCGATTTCACCAAGGCTGTTGAGCTGCTGCGCGAGCGCGGCCTGGCCACCGCCCAGAAGAAGGCCGGCCGTGTGGCTAGA
>JBJEYG010000335.1:0-3816 GCA_051886555.1 Gemmiger sp. | reverse complement strand
GAAATGACCCTGCGCCCCATGACGGGGCCTGAATTCCTTTATTGCTACACGCAGAGCCAGCAAATCATGGCGCAAACCGGCTGTATTGGCCATTTGCGTTTGGACTGCGGCCCCGATGGAAAGGACTTTTATACCTCATGGGACGACCATTCAAGGAATCTGAACACCCCTGAATTCAAAGCCTTCTTTGATGATGCCGTCAACGCGCTGCGCAGTGACGCGCAGTATCGCGGCATTCTCCGCAGCCGTTCTGACATGGCATCCTGCTGTTATTCCCAGCCGGACAGCCAAATCACCGACCGGGAATATGGATTCCGTGCGGATTCTGATTCCTATACCCTCATGCTTCGGTTGAATCCACACCGGGGCGAATACTCTTACCTTTACTGCTATCGCCGCGACTGGCTGAAGCTTCACATGGCCAAGGCCCAGCGCGGCATCCGCTTTATCACGCCGGATTATCAGGAACAGTTCCGGATTCAGGATGGCGGAAAAATCTGCATCACGCAGCTGGACGGCAGGAAAATAGAAAGGATCTGCCGGTACATTGATGACTACCATCTGGAAGTCGGGAATGACCTGTACCATATCTGCGAATTTGCCGAGTGCATGGAACGGTGCGGCAGCAAGGTGACTCCCATGCAGGAGAGCCTGCTCAGCCCGTCCCACACCGCGAAACACAGGGAGGAGCGATAACCCCGAAAGGAGGGAGCGAGTTTGCCCAACAAACAGCAGACGCTGGAACAGCTTCAGCGCGACACGCTGGAAAAGATGGTGCGGGATGTGCCTGCGTGGCGCGGGTATCTGCGCAGCGTATCCCGCCATTACAAATATCCGTTTGAGAACATTTTGCTCATTCACGCACAGCGGCCAAATGCCATCGCCTGCGCACAGATGCAGACATGGAACAAAATCGGGCGGTGGGTCAACGCTGGCTCCCGCGGCATTGCGCTTCTGGATACTTCCGGCAGCCGCCCACGTCTGCGGTATGTGTTTGATGTGGCCGACACCAACAGTTCCCAAGGAAACCCGCCCCGGTTGTGGGAACTGACGGAGCAGGACGTTCCCGCAGTGCGGGAAACGCTGGCAAATACCTACGGCGCAGACGCCGCAGACCATTCCTTTGCGCAGATCCTTGCGGATACCGCCGTCATTCTGGCCGCCGAAAACCTGACGGATTACAGTGACCAGCTTGCCGCGTGTGCTGCGGGCACCTTGTTGGCGCGGTATTCTGCGGAGGATTTGAACCGCGTATACACCCATCTGGTGCAGCGCTCCATCACAGCGGTGCTGTGGGAGCGCGCCGGAATCGACAGCACCGGCCTGCTGAACGATTGCAGGCAGTATCTGCCGATGTTCAGCACGCCGGAAACATCTTCCCTGCTGGGAGCCGCCGTCTGCGACATTGCCGGAATGGGGCTGCGGGAAATCGAGTCCACTGTGCGGGCGGCGCAAAAACAGCGAATCCGTACATTTGCAAAAACGCCCATTGTGACAGATAATGGGGACAAGGAATCCCACCCAACTGAAGAAAGGAGCCAGAACCATGGAACTGACGTACACGAAACAGGGCGAGTATCTGCTGCCAGACCTGACGCTGGAGAGCCAGCCGGCGCTGGGCAAATACGCGATGCAGCGCCGGGAGTACCTGAAGGAGAACAAGCGCCCGCTGTATCTGACGATGCAGGCCAGCGGCCAGCTGATGCCGCATCTGATGCGGGTGCAGGAGCAGGCCGGCGAGATGATGCGGAATCTGACAACACAGCTGGCACAGAAGCAGGGCGTGACCGAAAGCCTGAAAGCCCGCGACCCAATGGCGTGGACACGCCGGATGAACAACATCCGGCAGGCGGCGGAGGAAGTGATTTTCAGCGACCTGATCTGCTGCTGAGCGAAGCTGACCAGAAAGAACAGATTCAGCAGGCGGAGGATGAACAGTCCTCCGCTTTTGTTGTGCCGCAGGAGGTGATTGACGAGGTACTACTGGACGGCAGCGGATTTGCGAAAGGCAAGCTGCGCATTTATGAGCAGTTCCAAAAGAACGCCTCCACCGCTGAAAACGCCGCCTTTCTCAAAAAAGAATACGGGATCGGCGGGCGGTTCCCCATCATGGAAGATTGGGATGTGACCTATGACGGCAAAGGAATTCTGCTTCGCAAAAATTTCCGGGAGCCTTCCTGCAAGCTGAGCTGGGCCAAAGCCGCCAAACGAATTGACGAACTGATTACCGCAGACCGTTACCTGACCACCGAGGAGCAGAGCCAATACAGGGAATACCGGGCCGGAAAAGAAGCCGCCGCGCCAGAATACGCCTACGCGCTTGGGGATACCGTTCACATTGGCACCGACACATACACCATTTCCGGCATCGGGAACATCATGCGTCTGCATGATGAGACCTTTCCTCTGGTGGATACCGAACTGCCCCGCGAAGAATTTGAGCGCAGGCTGCGGGAAAATCCTCTCAATGACAGCCTGCGGAGTCCGGCCCCAAAAGCCAGGGCTGCGGAATTGCCCACTGAGGTCGAGGAGTCCATCCGGCTGATCAACGAATACTGTCAGGAGGAGTTTGACAGCGACGCAGATTTCACCGATCTGCACCATGTAAACCTCGCGTTCAGCACCACATCCGACCACGAACATTCCGTTCAAGTCTTTGCCGACCTGATCGAGCGAAAGCTGGTGTATCAGGTTGACGATAAAACCATCATGGAAATCGTCTGTGATACGCCGGAGGATTTGAACGGCCAACTCGGCAATCTGGATTTCGATACGATGATTGCCAGCGCCGAAGATCTCTACCAGCAGGCGCATTCCAAAACGGAACAGCCGCTCCGCCCTCTGGCTGTGGGGGATACCGTTTATCTGGAAGATGACAAGCCGTTTACGGTGGAGAACATCGGGCTGGCGGATATCCGGCTCCATGAGGAGGGCGAATCCCTCATCAGCCGCGCCGTGAGCCGCAGCGAATTTGCCCGGCTGATGGCCGCCAACCCGAAAAACAGCCACCTGACAGCACCAGAACCGCTGGACAGCAACGCAGAAAACACCGGGGACTCCATCACATTTCCCGCCGGGCAAACGGGCCTGCCCTATGACATTGTCGTGGAACGCCTGCACACCGAACCGGAAAAAGAGCCGGAACAGCAATCGGCTCTTGCTCCGCCGCCGAAACCCAAACCACAGCACCGCCCCCGGATGCAGGATAACATTCTGTACCCGGAAATTCCCGCCGACCAGCGCCTGACCTATCACATTCAGACGGATGAGCTTGCCCCCAGCGGTGCGCGGGCCAAATACGCGGCCAACGTGGCCGCCATCCGTACCCTGCAGGCCATTGAGCAGGAAAACCGCCTTGCCAACGCAGAGGAGCAGAGCATTCTGGCCGGGTATGTGGGTTGGGGCGGTCTGCCGCAGGTGTTTGACCCGGACAATGCCGAGTGGCATTCTGCCTATACCGAGCTGTCCGGGCTGCTGACGGCGGCTGAATTTGAGGCCGCCCGCGCCAGCACGCTGAACTCCTTTTACACGCCGCCGGTGGTTATCCGGGAAATCTACACCGCACTGCAAACCCTCGGTTTCCGGACCGGCAACATTCTGGAACCCTCCTGCGGTGTGGGAAACTTTCTGGGAATGCTGCCGCCGGAAATGTGCGAAAGCAGACTGTACGGCGTGGAACTGGACCCGGTCTCCGGGCGCATTGCCCGCCAGCTGTACCAGAATGCCAGCATCGCCATTCAGGGCTTTGAGAGTAGCCCCATCCCCGACAGCTTTTTCGATGCCGCCGTGGGCAACGTGCCGTTCGGACAGTACAAA
>JBJEYG010000334.1:0-3824 GCA_051886555.1 Gemmiger sp. | reverse complement strand
AAGAAGGCCGGATATGGCTTATATATTGCTGAAATCCGCCGCATTTCTATTCATTATGGCCCTGGGTTACGCACTGAAACACTTCGGTTTCTTCGGCCCGGAGGACTACAAAATTCCCATGAAGCTGGTGCTGAATGTTACCCTGCCCGCCGCTGTGATTACCAGTTTTGCCGCTTATCAACCGGATCTTTCCCTGTTGCTGTGCGCCGTGATCGGGTTTGGACTGAACTGGCTGATGCTGGCAATCGCTTGGATGTGCAGCCGGAACCACCCACTGTCTTCCCGGGCGGTATGGCTCAACAGCGTTCCTGGCTTTAATATTGGCGCCTTTGCCTTGCCTTTCGTCCAGAGCTTTTTGTCCCCTGCCGGGGTGGTGAGCTGCTGCCTGTTCGACGCGGGAAGCGCTCTGATGTGCACCGGAGGCACCTATGCTATCACCAGTGCAGCCCTGGACAAGGACAGCCCCTTTTCGCTGGAGTCAGTGGGCAGGAATCTGCTTTCCTCCCGTCCCTTCCTAACCTATTTATTGATGCTTCTGGTTTCTCTGGCCAAGCTCCCCGTTCCCCAGGCCTTGGTGGATTTTATCAGCCCCATCGCTTCAGCCAACGCCTTTCTCGCCATGCTGATGGTCGGCATGATGTTTGACCTGAAGCTGAACAAAGTCGTGTTGCGGGATGTAGCCGGTATGGCAGCAGTAAGAATTGTGGTAGCCGTTGCCGCCACCTGTGGCTGTTTCTTCCTGTTGCCCTTCTCGCTGGAAATCCGGCAGGCTCTGGTCATCGCCGTTTTTGCTCCGGTGTCCGTGGCCTCTACCGCCTTTTCCGTCCGGGCTGGCGGCGCCCCGGCTGAGGCCGCCGCCGTCAATTCCCTCTGTATTCCCATCAGCGTTGCCGTTATCATAGGAATGCTGACGGCTTTTGGCGCGCTTTGAGTTTCAAAACGCCGCCGGCCTCCATCCGGCGGCGTTTTGCTTATATTACGAACCTTTCAGGCCGAGGTTTTTCCGTAGAAAATGCCGGTTTGGAACGAAAAAGCCGGTTTGTTTAAAGTCTGTTTGGAATCCCTTCACGATTTAACCACAAATTTGTGAAAAAATAGAAGCGCTGTAAATACAGCAAAAAGAATACAATACACAAAGGTGGCTTTTCCATGAAGGCGTGGTTCCAGCGTTTTATGTCCGGCCGCTACGGCAGCGACCAGCTCAGCAATTTCCTGTGCATCGTATCCCTGGTTTGCCTGATTCTTGGCATGTTTGTTTCCGGATTTCTGTACTACATCGGCCTGGCGCTGTTGATTTGGTGCTATTTCCGCATGTTCAGCCGCAACGTCAGCAAGCGCTATGCCGAGAACATGAAATATCTGGAACTGAAGGGCCGTGTGACGGCCTGGTTTACACAGCGCAAGGTTCGCTTTGCGCAGCGCAAGGCTTATCGCTATTTCCGCTGCCCCTGCTGCCATCAGGAGATCCGTATCTCCCGCGGCCACGGCCGTGTTTCCATTACCTGCCCGAAATGCAAGACCCAGTTTATTAAAAAGAGTTGACGCTTTATGTTCGGTTATGTTACCATTTATCGCAAGGACCTGCCGCAGCAGGCTCTGGACTGCTACCAGGGCTATTACTGCGGCCTTTGTCAGGCTCTCGGTCAGAAATACGGTGTATTTGGACGCATGACGCTTTCTTATGACATGACGTTCACGGCGCTACTTCTTTCGGCTCTGTATGAGCCGGCCGACGTCCATAGCTACGGCCGCTGTGTGCCGCACCCTCTCAAGGCAAGGCCGCGCATCCATAATGAATTTGTGGACTATGCTGCCGATCTTGGCATTGCACTGGCATACTATAATTTTATGGATGACTGGAACGATGAGCAAAAGTCCCAGTCCCACCGCATGGCGCAGCGTCTGGCACCGTTTCTTGCCGGCATCGAGGAACGGCATCCCGTTCAGTGTACCGCCATTCGGGAGCGTCTGGCCGAACTGACCGAGCTGGAAAACGCCGACAGTGATGACCTGGACGCGCTTTGTGGTTGTTTTGGCAAACTGCTGGGCGCGGTATTTGACTGCCGCGGCGATTTGTGGGGACCGGTTCTGCAGGCTGTGGGCCGCGGCATGGGTGGTTTTATTTACCTGATGGACGCCTACGACGATCTGGACAAAGATCGCCGCAACGGCAGCTTTAATGCGCTGGCGCCGCTGGCCGCTTCGCTGAGTGCCGATGAATACGAAAAACAGGTTCATGAGCTTCTGACCCAGCAGATGGCACTCTGCGCGCAAAGTTTTGAGATGCTGCCGATTTTAAAAGAAACCCCGGAAGGGCAGCTTTTGTATAATACGATATATTCTGGTGTCTGGTGTCAATACGCGAAAACCAACGCTCTGCACACCAAACACAGGGAGGGAAAGCAGACACATGCGTGATGCTTACAGTGTGTTGGGAATTCAACCCGGCGCCGACGAAGAGACCATAAAAAAAGCATACCGCCAAAAATGTAAACAATATCACCCCGATCTGCACCCCGATGACCCTACCGCTGAGGAAAAGTTCAAAGAAGTGCAGGCCGCATACAGCGAGATCATGCGTGAGCGTTCCGGTGGTGGATCCGCCGGCGGAACACGGTCCGGCGCGGGTGCATCCGGCGGCTATGATCAGTACCAGGGCCAGCAGGGCGACCCGTTCGGTTACGGCGGCTTCGGCTTTGGCCCGTTCGGGTTCGGATATTATTCCAACGCGGGCGCAAACGGCGGGTCCAACACCTACTCCGACCAACGGGAGGGGCCGGAACTGCAAGCGGCAGGAAATTATATCCGCAACGGCTATTATCAGGAAGCGCTCAACGTGCTGAACAACATCCCCGAAGAGCGGCGCAGCGCACGCTGGCACTATTATGCCGCGTTGGCAAACAGCGGTTTGGGCAACAACATCCGCGCCCAAAGCGAAGCCCGCATGGCGGTGGACATGGAGCCCAACAACTACCAGTACCAGAACTTGCTGGACCGGCTGCAGCACCCGGGCGCCGCCTACTCGTCGCAGCAACAGCAGCATGCGCAGCCCGGCGGTGGAATGTGCCATTTCTGCATTACACTGTGGATGGTCCAGATGTTCTGTTCCTTCCTGAACCTGTGCTGTTGCAGGCCATTCTGAGGTGCAGCGCAAGCCTTCCTCGGTTTCGGAATTTTCTTGAAAAAAATGTATTTTTTGCTTGACATTTCCCTTGGAAGCAGTTATAATATACAACGTTGACCGAAGCGGTACGGTTCATGACCGGGTGTAGCGCAGTTTGGTAGCGCGCTTGAATGGGGTTCAAGAGGCCGTGAGTTCGACTCTCGCCACTCGGACCAAAACGCGGACCGCGAGGTCAGTAAAACCACCTGACAGTTTGTCAGGTGGTTTTTTGTGTCCAAATAAACATCCACCCGCCGAGCGGGTGGTTTTTCACATGCGGGCATAGCCCTCGATTCTTCGCCACGCGTAGAACGCGTAATACGGTCTGCCAGCCGCGTAGAGATTGTTACTTGCTGCCCGTAAACGGGCCCACCTGACCCATCGCCAATTGTTCACCTGCGAAATCTTCCTCTAACTGGTGCTTGTTATATTCCGCAATTCGGCTCTCGTTCTTCCCCACCGTATCGACGTAATATCCTTTGCACCAGAACACCCGATTTCTGTATTTATACTTCAGTTCGCCGAATTGCTCATACAGCATTGTGCTGCTTTTCCCTTTCAGATATCCCATAAAGCTCGATACTGAGATTTTCGGCGGTATCTCTACCAGCATATGGATATGATCCGGGCATACTTCAGCTTCCACGATTTTTAAGATCGG
>JBJEYG010000333.1:0-3829 GCA_051886555.1 Gemmiger sp. | reverse complement strand
TTCAACCTGGTGTTCTGCGCCACCACCGCCACCATCGTCTCCGGCGCCATGGCCGAGCGCACCAAGTTCCTCAGCTACTGCATTTATTCCGGCGTGATCTCCGCCCTCATCTATCCCATCGAGGCGCACTGGATCTGGGGCGGCGGCTGGCTGGCCCAGCTGGGCTTCCACGATTTCGCCGGTTCCTGCGCCATTCATATGGTGGGCGGCATCTCCGCTCTGATTGGCGCCTGGATGCTTGGCCCCCGTATCGGCAAGTTTACCAAGAAGAAAGACGGCTCCATCAAGGTCAACGCTTTCCCCGGCCATAACCTTCCCATCGGCTGCCTGGGCGTGTTCATCCTGTGGCTCGGCTGGTACGGCTTCAACGGCGCCGCTGCCACCAGCGTGGAGCAGCTCGGTTCCATCTTCCTGACCACCACCGTTGCCCCTGCGGTTGCCACCTGCGTCTGCATGGTGTTTACCTGGGTGCACTACGGTAAGCCGGACGTTTCCATGTGCCTGAACGCCAGCCTGGCCGGCCTGGTTGCCATCACCGCGCCCTGCGACACCACCGACTGCCTCGGTGCGATCATCATCGGCGCAGTTTCCGGCCTGCTGGTTTGCTTCGGCGTCTGGCTGCTGGACTACAAGCTGCGCATTGATGACCCCGTCGGCGCTGTTGCCGTCCACATGATGAACGGTATCTGGGGCACCATTGCGGTTGGCCTGTTCTCCACCACCTCCGCGCCGGACAATGACAGCGTGGTGGGCCTGTTCTACGGCGGCGGCTTCCATCAGCTGGGCCTGCAGCTGCTGGGCGTGCTGGCCGTGGGCGCCTGGACCGCTGTCACCATCAGCATTACCTTCCTGGTCATCAAAGCGACCGTCGGCCTGCGCGTTTCCGAAAAGGAAGAGATCGAGGGCCTGGACGCTACCGAGCATGGCCTGACCAGCGCTTACGCCGGCTTCTCCATCATGGACATCTCCAATACCATGGTTATGGACGAGAACGAGAACACCGACTTGGGCGAGTCCGATTTCGAAAAGGCCAGCGAAGCCAAGGTCGCTGCTGCGGTGCCTGTGGTGCGCGAGCCGGATCTGGATACCGGCCTGCACAAGGTGGTTATCATCCTGCAGCTTGCCAAGTTTGAAGCGCTCAAGCGCGCCATGAACGAGATCGGCGTTACCGGTATGACCGTGACGCAGGTCATGGGCTGCGGCCTGCAGAAGGGCAGCGGCGAGAAGTACCGCGGCGTTGAGATGGACGCCACCCTGGTTCCCAAGGTCAAGGTGGAAGTGGTCGTCAGCAAGATCCCCGTGGATAAGATCATCAACACCGCCACCAAGACGCTGTACACCGGCCACATCGGCGACGGCAAGATCTTTGTCTACAACGTGGCCAAGGTCGTCAAGGTCCGCACCGGCGAGGAAGATTACGCCGCCCTGCAGGACGTGGAATGACCGATATCCTGAGTTCCTCAAACAGCCGTTCCTTATAAGGTAGAGAAGCGTCCCGCGCCTGTGCTGCATTGCACGGGAGCGGGGCGCTTTTGGTAAAATTTTTCGGACCATTCAAACTTTCGCTACAATTTGTCCATACTCCTGCGGGAAGGCCTGTGCTAGAATACAGCCATGGAACGGCAGGCACTGCCTTTCCCATACGAATAGGAGGGAGTATCTCATGCACGAGACGGATAAAAACCCTACCCCAAATAAAAAGCAACCATTTTTTATCAGCTACCTTCTGGTACTGGTGGCCATGATTCTGCTGAACCTGTTCCTGATGCCGATGATTTACAGCAGCAAAGTGGAGCAGGTGGATTACAGCACCTTCCTGCAGATGCTGAGCGGCAGCGAACTGACCACGGTTCAGATCGAGGACGAGCGCATCTATTTTGTGGACCACGATAACAACACCTATTATACCAACGCCATCGCGCAGGACACCGAGCTGGTCCAGCGTCTGGAAAGCTCCGGCGTGTCCTATGGGCGCGTGTACAACGAGCCGAGCTTTTTGGAGAAACTGCTCTACAACCTGCTGCCTTTCTTTATTATGTTTGCGGTGGCCACGCTATTCAGCCGGTGGGTGGTCAAGCGAATGCAGAGCGCCGCGGGCGGTGTTTCGCCCAACGCCATGATGTTCGGCGGCGGTAAATCCGGTGCCAAACAGTATGTGGTGGACGACGAGACCGGCATCAAATTCAAGGACGTGGCCGGCGAGGATGAAGCCAAGGAGAGCCTGCAGGAGATCGTGGATTTCCTGCACAATCCCAAAAAGTATGAAGAGGTGGGCGCCAAAATGCCCAAGGGCGTGCTGCTGGTCGGCCCTCCGGGCACCGGCAAAACGCTGTTGGCCAGGGCGGTTGCGGGCGAGGCGAACGTGCCGTTCTTCAGCATCGCGGGCAGTGAATTTGTGGAAATGTTCGTGGGCATGGGCGCGTCCAAAGTGCGCGATCTGTTCAAGCAGGCGGGCGAGAAGGCGCCCTGCATCGTGTTTATTGACGAGATCGACACCATCGGCAAAAAGCGCGACACCGGCTCCGGCCTGGGCGGCAACGACGAGCGCGAACAGACGCTCAACCAGCTGCTGACCGAGATGGACGGCTTCGACGCCACCAAGGGCGTTATCATTCTGGCGGCCACCAACCGGCCCGAATCGCTCGACCCGGCACTGCTGCGCCCCGGCCGCTTTGACCGCCGTGTGGCGGTGGAACTGCCCGACCTGAAGGGCCGCGAGGATATTCTTCGGCTGCACGCCAAAAAGGTCAAGGTCGGACCCGACTGCGACTTTGCCAGCGTCGCCCGTATGACGCCGGGCGCTTCCGGCGCGGAGCTGGCCAACATCGTCAACGAGGGCGCATTGTCGGCCGTGCGTCACGGCCGCCGCGCCGTGACCCAGTACGACCTGCAGGAGGCGGTGGATACCATCCTAGCGGGCGCGCAGAAGAAAAACAAGATCCTGAGCGAGAAGGAAAAGATGATCGTGGCATACCATGAGGTAGGCCACGCGCTGGTGGCGGCCATGCAGACCCACTCCGCCCCGGTGCAGAAGATCACCATTGTGCCGCGTACCTCCGGCGCGCTGGGCTTCACCATGCAGGTGGACGACGGCGACCATACGCTGTACAGCAGGGAAGAACTGCTGAACAAGATCGCGACCTTCACCGGCGGCCGCGCCGCCGAGGAGGTGGTGTTCGGCAGTGTGACCACCGGCGCTTCCAACGACATCGAGCAGGCCACCAAGCTGGCCCGCGCGATGGTGACCCGCTACGGTATGACGGACGATTTTGACATGGTAGCGTTGGAAACAGTGAACAACGCTTACCTGGGCGGCGACGCCAGCCTGGCGTGCAGCCAGACCACCGCTGCCACGGTGGATGACAAAGTGGTGCAGCTGGTGAAAGAGCAGCACGAAAAGGCCAAAAATATATTAGTGGAAAACCGTCAAAAGCTTGACGAAATCGCCAAGTATCTGTATGATAAAGAAACAATATCGGGCGAGGAGTTCATGCGTATTCTGAACGCGCGCCCGCAGCTGACCGAGGCGGTCACCGCAGCGGCAGAATCTTAAACCGATTGGGGGGTGAGCACCATGACGTTTGGAGAATTGCAGGAGATCCTGGAGGAGCAGTTCAGCTGCGACGAAGGCACCGTCAACGAGGATACGTCCCTCGCCGATGATTTGGGCGCTGATGAACTGGACCTGACCGAACTTGCCTGGCAGATCAGCGAAACGACGGATCTGAATATCTCGGAGGAGGACATTGAAAACTTCGAGACGGTAGGCGAGCTGTGGCAGTTCATCCGCGACGCCGAGGAGCAGCGCGACGAATAAGAATCGCAAATG
>JBJEYG010000332.1:0-3857 GCA_051886555.1 Gemmiger sp. | reverse complement strand
AGCGCACCGGCCTGATCCCCGACGCCTACTATTCCGGCAGCAAGCTGGAATGGATCCTGGACAATGTGGAAGGCGTACGCGAGCGGGCGGAGCGCGGCGAGCTGCTTTTTGGCACGGTGGACAGCTGGCTGATTTGGAACCTGACCAAGGGAGCCGTCCATGTGACGGATTACACCAACGCGTCCCGCACTATGCTTTTTGACATTCACAAGATGCAGTGGGACGATGAAATTCTTGAATATTTCCGCATTCCCCGCTGCATGCTGCCCCAGGTGCGGCCCTCCAGCTGCATCTACGGCTACACCTCCTCCGACGTGATGGGTGGCCGCATTCCCATTTCGGGTGCGGCAGGCGACCAGCAGGCTGCGCTGTTCGGCCAGTGCTGCTTTGAACCGGGCCAGATGAAAAATACTTATGGTACCGGCGGTTTCCTGCTCATGAATACCGGCGACCAGGCGGTGCGGTCGGAAAACGGCCTGATTACCACCATTGCCGCCAGCGTGGGCAAGGTTCAATACGCGCTGGAAGGCAGCGTGTTCGTCTCCGGCGCTGCGGTGCAGTGGCTGCGCGACGAGATGCGCATGGTCCGCAGCTCGGCCCAGACCGAGGAATACTGCGTGGGCTGCCAGGACACCGGCGGTGTTTACATTGTGCCTGCTTTTGCGGGCCTGGGCGCACCCTACTGGGACCAGTATGCCCGCGGCACCGTGGTGGGCCTGACCCGCGGTACCAGCAAGGAACAGTTTATCCGTGCAACCGTGGAATCCATGGCTTACCAGGCTTACGACGTGATCGAGGCCATGGAGAAGGACTCCGGCCTGCAGGTGACCGAGCTGAAGGTGGACGGCGGCGCAAGCGCAAACAATTTCCTGATGCAGTTCCAGGCTGATCTGCTGCAGGCGGACATCGTCCGGCCGCAGTGCATTGAGACGACCGCTTTGGGCGCTGCGTATCTGGCCGGCCTGGCGGTGGGCTATTGGAAGAACATGGATGAGATCCGCGAGAACTGGCAGATCGAACGCCGCTTTGAAAGCACCATGCCCGCGGACCAGCGGGACAAGCTCATCAAAGGCTGGAAACGCGCCGTGCGGGCCGCTGTGGCCTGGGCGGAAGAAGGGTAAAGACAGGACGCAGGCAAAAAAGGGCAGGGCAGCGCGGGTCGTGCAGCCCGCATCGCCCTGGAAACTTTTCCTCTGACGGCTGTTTTTTAGCTACGGCAATACCGGGCGCTCCGCGGCAGGGCGTTTGGCCGCGCGGAATGAGACGGCATTGCTTTACAAACAAAGGGGTGACTATTTTGTCAACAAATTATGATGTTGTTGTGATCGGTGGCGGCGTGACGGGCTGCTCCATTGCCCGCGAACTGTCCCGCTACCAGCTCAGCACCTGCCTGCTGGAACGGGGCGAGGACGTCTGCTCTGGCACCTCCAAGGCAAACAGCGCCATTGTCCACGCAGGCTACGACGCTGAAACCGGATCCCAGATGGCAAAATTCAATGTTCTGGGCAACCGGATGATGGGCGACCTGGCAAAAGAGCTGGATTTTGATTTTGTGCGCAACGGTTCCATGGTGCTTTGCTTTGATGAGGCGGACCGCCCCGGTCTGCAGGCGCTTCTGGAGCGTGGCGTGGCCAACGGCGTGCCGGATCTGAAGATCCTGTCGGGGGATGAAGCCCGCGCATTGGAGCCGAATCTCTCCGATGAAGTGGTGGCCGCGCTGCTGGCGCCCACCGGCGGTATTGTCTGCCCCTTCGGGCTGACCATCGCCATGGCGGAGAATGCCGCCGACAACGGTGTGGAGTTCAAGTTCCTCACCGAAGTGCAGAACATCGTCCGTGACGGTGAGGACTGGCGCGTCGAGACCAACCATGGTCCCATCACTGCCCGGTATGTGGTCAACGCGGCGGGTTTGTATTCCGATGTGATGCACAATTTTGTCAGTGAACAGAAATTCACCATCATCCCCCGCAAGGGCGACTATTGCCTGCTGGACAAGGAGGCGGGCGGCATTGTCTCCCACACCATTTTCCAGCTGCCCGGTAAAATGGGCAAGGGCATCCTTGTGACGCCCACCGTCCACGGGAATCTGCTGATGGGGCCCACGGCAACCGATCAGGAGGACAAGGAAGCCACTGCCACCACCGCGGACGAGCTCAACGAGGTTCAGACCAAGGCGCAGCGCAGCGTGAAGAACCTGCCCCTGCGCAGTGTGATTACCTCCTTCTCCGGCCTGCGTGCCCATGAGGCGCACCACGACTTCATTCTGGGCGAGTGCTCCGATGCACCCGGCTTCTTTGACGCCGCGGCCATCGAAAGCCCCGGCCTGTCCAGCGCGCCCGCCATCGGTGTGTACATCGCTGAGCTGGTGGCCGCCAAGGCCGGTGCCGGCGTCAAGGCGGACTGGAACGGCAAACGCAAGGGGATCGTTCGTCCCGGCCTGCTGCCGAAGGAGGAGCGTGCGGAGCTGATTCGAAAGAACCCAGCTTACGGCTCCATTGTTTGCCGTTGTGAGGGTGTGAGCGAAGGGGAGATCGTGGACGCCATCACCCGCACGCTGGGCGCCCGTTCGCTGGACGGCATCAAGCGCCGTGTCCGTCAGGGCATGGGCCGCTGCCAGGCGGGCTTCTGCACGCCCCGCACCATGGAGATCCTTTCCCGCGAGACCGGCATTCCTATGGAGCGGATCTGCAAAAACGCTCCCGGCTCCGAGATGCTGACCGGTGAGAAATAAGGAGGCAGAATGATGCAAGAGCATGATATTGTCATTGTCGGCGGCGGCCCTGCGGGTCTGGCGGCGGCGGTCGCAGCCCGCAAGGCGGGCGTGCAGGATATCCTGATCCTAGAGCGCGACGGCCATCTGGGCGGCATCCTGAACCAGTGCATCCATAACGGTTTCGGCCTGCATACTTTTAAAGAAGAGCTGACCGGCCCTGAATACGCGGCCCGCTTCATCCAACAGGCGATGGAGGAAAATATCCCCTGCAAGCTCAACACGATGGTCATGGACATCAGCCCCGATAAGGTGGTTACTGCCATGAACCGTGAGGACGGTCTGTTCGAGATCAAGGCCAAAGCGGTGGTCCTGTGCATGGGCTGCCGCGAGCGTCCCCGCGGTGCGCTGAACATTCCCGGCTACCGCCCGGCGGGTATTTACTCCGCCGGTACCGCCCAGCGCCTGATGAACATCGAAGGCTTCAGCGTAGGTAAGGAAGTGGTCATTCTCGGCTCCGGCGACATCGGCCTGATTATGGCCCGCCGTATGACGCTGGAAGGCGCCAAGGTGAAGGTTGTGGCGGAACTGATGCCCTACTCCGGCGGCCTCAAGCGCAACATCGTTCAGTGTCTTGACGACTATGGTATCCCCCTCAAGCTCAGCCATACCGTAGTCAAGATCGACGGCAAGGAGCGTGTCACCGGAATTACGCTGGCCGAAGTCGGCCCCGACCGCAAGCCCATTCCCGGCACCGAGGAATATTACAGCTGCGATACGCTGCTGTTGTCCGTCGGTCTGCTGCCGGAAAATGAACTGACCCGCTCGGCCGGTATTGAAATGAACCGCGTCACCGGCGGCCCCGACGTGAGCGATTCGCTGGAAACCAGTATGCCCGGCGTGTTTGCCTGCGGCAACGTGCTGCATGTGCATGATCTGGTGGACTATGTGAGCGAGGAAGCCTCCCTGGCCGGCCGCAACGCCGCTGCCTATGTCCAGGCGGGCGAGCGCACCGAAGGACGCAGAGTGCCGCTGACCGCGAAGGACGGCGTGCGTTACACGGTGCCCCAGACGCTGGATACCGCCAACATGAACGACAAGGTCGTGGTGCGTTTCCGCGTGGGTGATGTGTTCAAAAACCGTTAAG
>JBJEYG010000331.1:0-3861 GCA_051886555.1 Gemmiger sp. | reverse complement strand
GTCTCCACCTCAAAAGTCATGAGATTACTGCTCATTTCGCGGACCTTTTTGTTGTATTCCCGCTGTTTTTTGATCAGAAAGCGGGACATCAGCAGCAAAAACGGCGCACTGGCAAAAGCCAGGAATGCCATAATCACGTCATAGTGCAGCAGTACCAGGAAGGTGGCCACAAAATTAAAAACCGAAATAATCACGTTGGGCAGCCAGCTGATTGCGTTACTGCTAACGGTATTCACATCGTTATTGAAGCGGTTGAGCACGTCGCCGTTTGCATACCGGGAGATGGCGAGCCAGTCGGCGTCCATGATTTTATCAAAAATATCCGCCTGAATGTCGTTGTTGATATAAACGCTCAATTTGGTAGAAATCCGGCTGACCAGACTGTTGAAAACCAGTCCAGTCACCGCGCTTCCCAGCGTAACCGCCACCAAAAGCCATAGCTTACTGGTTTGGTAGCCGGTAATAATATCGATCAGATATTTCCCCGCCACACTGCTGGTCAGGCCCAGCGCCGTGGCAAGCAGACCGAGAATCGTGTAGCCTGCAATGGCCTTTTTGTAGCGTGCGCTGTAACCGAAGATCCACTTCCAGTCATCCAGAATCTCGGAAAATGATCCCTCTTTCCAGCGACGGATCAGAATATCCAACGACTGGATGCCTGTGCTGCCGGCTTGCTCCGCCTTTTTACCGTCCATACCCATTGGTCTCTCCAACGAAAATTATTTGATGATTTTATACAGACGCAGAAGCTCAATGCGCTGCCGCCCAATGCCAACGCTGGCGGCTGCGTTTTCCTTTCCTTCCGAACGGGACACTTCCCTGCCGTACCTGGCAATCCGCTGTCCCCAGGCCACCGGCAGTAATACCGGATACTTTTTCAGATACGGAAAACGCCCTTCCATCTGCCGGACACTGGGAAACACCGACTGCAAAACAGACGAAGTCCTGTTATTGCGAGCGGCTTCCACCGCGTTGACCGTCATGGTACTGCTATGCAGGCGGCTTTCCTGCGCTTTGCCGTACACTCCGCCGGTAAGCACATCCTGCAGCATGGGGGCCGTTTCCACAGGGATTGCCCGCCAGCAGGATGGATAACAGGCCTTTTCGATGTCGAATCCCAACTCCTCCACGCCAATCCGGAAAATCGCCGCAGCAAAGTCCGCGGCGTCCAATGCGCGGCACTGTTCCAACAGACGGGGCCAGTCAATTTGCGGGCCGTACGCTTCGGCCCACAGGATGATATCACAGATCTGCCGGATGCCGAACCCGCTGTGAATAAAATGCTTGAACGCATGCAACAGCAGATAAAGCAGATGATCATGCCCGCTCAATGTTCGCATTGCCACACCATCCGCACTTCGTAGAATGGCGCGTCCTGCTACCCCCGAAAAATATCGGTCAAAATTTTTCAGCGCGCCGGAACCCGGCTCGAACAGAGATTTGTGCAATTCCAGATAAAGGCCTTTTTGCCGGTTGTAATAGGTGACTTCAAACTGATAGGACGCATCGGTGTCCTCTTCCACCCGCTGCAATCCGTTCGCCAGAAGCAGTGCATCGCAACGGCCGAATTGTTCCGGGTCAATCAGCCAGTCCTCATCGTGGGAAGGACGCGCGTCCGGTTTGGGATACAGGCTGCGGCAAATTGCCCCTTTCACAACCAGCGGTTCCACTCCGCCCTCACGCAGCGTCTCATACAGGCGTGCGAACTGTTCGCTGCGGGAGGCCTGACGGGCCGCCTCGCGCAGCACCCGTCCCTTTATATTTCTCTGAAACGGCTCTGGCAGCTTACGGAAACTGTCACACCGGTACACCGCCTCAAACGTCATTGGCAGAACATTATGAATGGCCGCCAGACTGAAAAAAGACGTCCATTCCTCCTGAGATGCCGTCTCAGCCCAGTCGGTTGTTTCGCCGCGCAATGCACATTTCAGTGCCTGAAGCAGCGCATACTCCTGTTTCATATCAGTTCCTTTCTGTTGATTCAACGTCCGGGACCAGTGTTACCGACACGATTTCCGGCACATTGCCAAAACGCGGAAGCTTTTCCGGCTCGCTGCCCAGCCCTCGGGACAAAACCAGCGTATGCGCTCCGTCCTGCGAGGAATACGCCCCGCAGAGTCGCCCGGGGAACCACCCCTGGTCCGGCGCATACAAGCCGCCGATCAGGGGGATTCGGACCTGTCCGCCGTGGGCATGTCCGGCAAACACAACATCCACATCCCAGCCGTCCAGGCATCCATACTCCAACCAGGACACCGGCATGTGACACAACAACAGTTTTACACGGTCGGTATTCTGAAATTGCAGCAAAAAACGCGTCGCCTGCACATAGTTTTTGCTTTCCTTCTCTTGGGATTCCGGAGAAATCGCATACCCGTAAAATCCGCCGATACGCAGTTCTGCCCCTTTTACCGTTACATCCACGTAATCGTAATCCAACAAAGCAACGTCCGCCTGTTCATACACTTGTTCCGGTTCCATGCCGAAATTCTGGGCATATTCCCGCTCGTGGTTGCCCGGCGAAGCATAAACCGGCGCCAGCTCCGCAAGCCGTTGTACCAGCGAGGCAAATGCCGTGGTATCTTCCTGCGAGGCGTTATACATATCTCCGGTCAGAAAGATCAGATCAGGCTTCTCCTCTGCGACCCGTTTCACCAGCCGGTCATTGTCCTGCCCAAAGCGGGCGTTGTGCAGATCACTCAATTGCACAATGTGCAAAGGGTCCGGCACCTCCGCCGAAATGGTCAGATGTGTAACGCACAATCCATACCGGGATGCCAAAAGCGAAACCGCTCCCCACAGGATGAGCAAAACCAGCACAGCGCAAATCAGCTTTTGTCTCATGGTACCCTCCCGAAAAAGCAAAGTCAAGGCTTCAGCAGCAGAATGCCTCCCCCTTGACTTTGCAAAAACCATTTGTTTTACTGGCCGGCCGGCACAACCACCTCTGTTTTTACTTCCGGCAACACATTGTCCAGCGTCTGCTGGACCACGGCATATTTATCAAAACTGGCCGACATTTTCCTGCGGCCTGCCGCTCCCATGGCGGCACGCTGTTCAGATGTAAGCTGCATAAACCGGTCCATCTGCTCCAACAGGCTGACTGTATTCTTTGGGCGGCAAAGGTACCCGCTGACATTCGGTTCCACCGCTTCACGGCACCCCGGAATGTCGCTGGTAATCAGCGCACGCCCGGTTGCTGCCGCTTCCAAAAGTACGTTGGACATTCCTTCATGGTAAGAAGGCAACACAACACAGTGAGCACGGGCATAAAATGGCCGCGGATCGGCCTGAAACCCGTGAAATACCACAACACCGTCCCGCACAAGCTGCTGAACTGTCTCACTGTATTCATCCTCGAAAAAGCCGACCAGATCCAAAACAACTCCGGCGCCGTACTTTTCGCGCAGAAGCTGCGCCGCAGCAAACAGTTCGTCCACGCCTTTTTCCCTCATGATACGGCCAAGGAACAGGAAGTGGATCCCTCCTGCCTCGCTGGGATAAGGCTGCACCTGATAATATTCCAGATTTACACCGGCGCCGCGGAGCACCACCGCTTTCTCCTGCGGAATAATCCGGCGATTCAGAAATTCTCTGGCATTGTCCTCATTTTCAAAAAAGACCTTGGAAGCTTTGCGCAGCGCTGCACGGTAAAGAATTGTCACCGCTCCAGCCATGCTTTTTCGCTGGAATGGCGTTCCAAGCCCCTGTACATTGACGCAATACGGAATCCCCAGCAGCCGGCAGGCATAACCTCCGTAGATATTCGGTTTGATGGAATAGCTAATGACCATGTCAGGCCGCTCCACCTGTAACAGGTCGTAATAAGTACAGAATAATCTCCATTCCGCCATCAAGTCA
>JBJEYG010000330.1:0-3882 GCA_051886555.1 Gemmiger sp. | reverse complement strand
GTGGAAGCCCGGCGCGAGTTTATGACCGAACATTGCTACCAGCTGCCGCGGCAGACCCACTGCGACTACTGCCGTATGCTGCTGCAGCGCTACGGTTGAGGCGACCGCCATGGAAGCGAAGGAACTGCCCGAAGCACCCGGGTGCGCCGATTTCGGCGAGCAGGTGCTGCGCGAGCTGAGCGACATCGCGCTGGGACGCAAATGCTACCCCGTATACGACAAGAACGGCGAATCCACCCTGCAGGAACCGCCGATGACCGCCCGGCTGAAAGCGCTGGAGCTGCTGGGCAAGCACTGTGAACTGTTCGGCAAGGCGGACGCGGTGCAGGACCAGAGCCTGGAGGTGGAGATCCATGTGGCAGAATGACACAGGCGCCCCGGCGCCCCCGAAGGGAGGTACGCCGTGAAACTGGAACTGACGCTGACCGCCAAACAGAAGCAGTTTGTGGACGCCGCCGACGTGGACGAGGTGCTGTTCGGCGGGGCGGCGGGCGGCGGCAAAAGCTACGGCCAGCTGGCCGACGCACTGCTGTATGCGCTGCGCTGGCCGGGCAGCCGGCAGCTGATTTTGCGCCGCAGCTACCCCGACCTGGAACGCAGCCTGGTGCAGGCGCACCTGGCGTTCTGGCCGAAGAACTGCTACAAATACTCCGCCGCCCGGCATGAGGGCACCTTCACCAACGGCTCGGTGGTGGAATTCGGCTATTGCGCCCATGAGCAGGACGTCTACCGCTACCAGGGCGCCGAGTACGACGTGATCCGCTTTGACGAACTGACGCACTTTACCGAGTCCATGTACCGCTATCTGCTCAGCCGTGTGCGCGGCGCGAAGCCCTTTCCCCGGCAGGTCAAGAGCACCACCAACCCCGGCGGAGTGGGCCATGCGTGGGTCAAGGCGCGCTTTGTGGACGGCGCCGTTCCCGGCAGGGTGCGGCAGACCCCCGGCGGCACGCGGCTGTTCCTGCCCAGTCTGGTGCAGGACAACCCGTTCCTGATGCGGGGCGACCCCGGCTATGTGCGGCGCCTGGAATCGCTGCCCGAGCAGCAGCGCAAGGCGCTGCTGTGCGGCGAGTGGGATCTGTTTGAGGGGCAGGTGTTCCGCGAGTGGAAAAACGATCCCGCCCACTACGTTGACCGGTTGTGGACCCACGTCATCGAACCGTTTGCCATTCCGGCCTGGTGGAAGGTCTGGCGCGGGTTCGACTTCGGCTACGCGCGGCCGTTCAGCGTGGGCTGGTACGCCGCCGACGGCGACGGCAAGCTCTACCGAATCCGGGAATGGTACGGCTGCACCGGCGAACCCAATGTGGGCGTCAGGATGACGCCCCAGCAAATCGCCGCGGGCATCCGGCAGATTGAGTCGGAGGACCCCAACCTGAAGGGGCGCCGCATCCAGGGCGTGGCCGACCCGGCGATCTTCGACGAGAGCCGCGGCCAGAGCATCGCCGCCATGATGCTGCAAAGCCCCAACTTCATCTACTGGCACGGCGGCGACAACACCCGTCTGGCCGGCAAGATGCAGTTCCACTACCGGCTGGCCTTCGACGAACAGGGCGAGACGATGTTCCAGGTGTTCAACACCTGCGCCGGCTTTTTGCGCACCGTGCCCGCGCTGTGTTACAGCCGCACCAACCCGGAGGATGTGGATACCGGCCAGGAGGACCATATCTACGACGAATGCCGCTACGTGCTGATGGAACACCCCATCAGCCCGCGGGAACGCCACGCGCCCCCGAACCCCGGCGGCGACGATCCGCTGAACCTGCACCGCCCCGTGCGGGTGTACCGTGTCTGAAACAGGAGGAAACCAAATGAAACATCAAAATTCCGCCAGCACGCTGGAACTGCCCGTGGGCGCAGTCGGCCCGGTGGGCGCCGATGAAGTGCGCCGGGCCGCCGCCACGCTGAAAAAGTACCGTCAGGGCAAAGCGGCGCTGGAGCAGCGGATCATCGAAAACGAGCGCTGGTTCCGCATGCATCACACCGGCGGCACCGACGCCGCGCCCGACTCGGCCTGGCTGTTCAACAGCCTGGCCAGCCGCCACGCCGACGCCATGGACAATTACCCCGAGCCCAACGTGCTGCCCCGCGCCGCCGACGACGAGCAGGCGGCCCGCCAGCTTTCCCAGATCCTGCCGGTGGCGCTGGAACAGAACGACTATGAGCAGGTGTATTCCGACGCATGGTGGTACAAGCTCAAGCACGGCGCCGCCGTCAAGGGCGTGTTCTGGAACCCCGCCAAGGCAGGCGGCCTGGGCGATATCGACATCCGCCTGGTGGATCTGCTGAACCTGTACTGGGAGCCGGGCGTCACCGACATTCAGGCCAGCCGCGAGGTGTTCCATGTGGAGCTGGCCGACCGCGACCTGCTGCGGGAGCGCTGGCCCTTTGCCGCCCGGCAGAACGCCTTCGACGGTCCCGCCGACGTGGCGCGCTATCTGTACGACGACACGGTGGATACCACCGAAAAATGCCTGGTGGTGGACTGGTATTACAAGCGCGGCGGCAAGCTGCACTACTGCAAGTTTGCCGGCGACACCGTGCTGTATGCCAGCGAGAACGACCCCGCCTACGCCGGGCGCGGCTACTACGACCACGGCAGATATCCCTTTGTGTTCGATGTGCTGTATCCCATCGCGGGAAGCCCGGCGGGCTTTGGCTGCATCGATCTGATGAAGGGCTGCCAGCAGGCCATCGATTCGCTGGGCCGGGCGATCCTGAAAAACGCCGACGCGGCCGCCCGGGTGCGCTACTTCGTGCGGGGCGACGGCGCGGTGAACGAGGAGGAGTTCGCCGACCTGGACCGCAGCTTCGTGCATGTGGACGGCAACCTGGGCGAGGATTCCATCCGACAGATCACAGTGCACGGGCTGGACGATATTTATGTGACCATCCTCAACAACAAGATCACCGAGCTGAAGGAGACCAGCGGCAACCGGGACTTCGCCCAGGGCGGCACCGCCTCCGGCGTGACGGCGGCCTCCGCCATTGCCGCCCTGCAGGAATCGGGCAGCAAGCTCAGCCGCGACATGCAGAAAAGCGCTTACCGCGCCTTCGTGAAGGAGTGCTACCTGTGCATCGAGCTGATGCGCCAGTTCTACTCGGCGCCGCGGTGCTTCCGCATCACCGGGGAGGACGGCGGACAGGAATTCCGCCTGTTCAGCAACGCCGCGCTGCTGCCGCAGGATCAGGGCAGCCTGTTCGGCGTGGAACTGGGCAGCCGCACGCCGGTGTTCGACGTGACGGTGGTGCCTGCCAAACGCAGCACCTACAGCCGCCTGACCCAGAACGAGACGGCGAAGGAACTGTACAGCCTGGGCTTCTTCGACCCGGCGCGGGCGGAGCAGAGCCTTGCCTGCCTTGACATGATGGACTTTGAAGGCAAGGACAAGCTGGTTCGCACATTGCAGGAGCGCCGTGCGCAGCAGCCGTTTCGCCAGGATCCGGCGCAGCAGGCGTTTGCGGTACAGGGCGGCAGCGGCCTGCGTGCGCCGGCGGGCGGGGAGGCGCTGGCGGCGGCTGCCCGGCGCCGCGCCCAGGACCCCGCCGCCAGATAACGATGGTGCAGGTGCGCATCCGGCGGCAGGGCGCCGCCCGCCGGTTTGAATTCCGCGGCCACGCCGGATATGCCCCGCGTGGGCAGGATGTGGTGTGCGCCGCCGTCAGCACGGTATACGATCTGTTGGCGGGTTACGCCGAACCCGACGCGGACGCGCTGGTGCTGCCGGAACAGGCCGGCCTTCTGGCCGGGGCGGCGCAGCGGGAACTGTGCCGCATTGCCGCCGCGTACCCCGATCATGTGCGGGTGACGGCGGAATAATCCGCGGCCGGGCTGTGTGCCCTGCCGGAATCCACAAGGCGCCGCAGACGGACTGAGATCGG
>JBJEYG010000329.1:0-3892 GCA_051886555.1 Gemmiger sp. | reverse complement strand
CCTCGATCTCCTCCATCATCACATCGCCGCAGGATTTGCGCTCGATGGGTTTGTTGAGCTTCTTTTCCAGCCAGACACAGCCAGCCATCAGGCAGCCGAACACGAAGAAGCCGCCGGGTGCGGAGTTCATCACCGTCATGCGGTCGACGCTTTCGGGGATGATGGTAATGCCCATCCAGCTGCCGCTGCCGATGATCTCACGGATGGAGGACATCAGCACCATGGTGATGATATAACCGACGCCCATGCCCAGGCCGTCCAGCGCGGAGTCAACCACAGTGTTCTTGCAGGCAAACATCTCGGCACGGCCGAGGATGATGCAGTTGACGACGATCAGCGACAGTAACACGCCCAGCGTTTTGTACAGATCCGGCACAAACGCGTGCATGACCATCTCCACCACCGTAACAAAGGAGGCGATGATGACGATGTAGCAGGGCAGGTGGACCTTGGCGGGAATAATCTTGCGCAGCGCGGAAATAACAATGTTGGAGCCGAGCAGAACGAAGGTCATCGCGAGGCCCATGCCCAGAGCGCCGGAAACGGTCGTGGTAACGGCCAGAACCGAGCAGCAGCCCAGAACCAGGCGCAGAACGGGGTTCTCGCGGATGATACCGTTGGTAAAGATCTTGAGTTTGCTTTGCTTTTCAGCCATGATCACGCCACCCCCTTGATCTCATTGTTATAGCAGTCGATGGCGCTGTTGAGCGCGGAAAAGACTGCTTTGCTGGAGTAGGTGGCGCCCGAAAGGGTATCCACCGGGCTGCCGGGCGTAACCTGCCCGGCGGCATCCCAGCCGAGGAAACCGGTGGTAAAGTCGTCCTCCGCCACCTTGCTGCCGATACCGGCGGTCTGGGTGGAAGCATCCACCTGAATGCCGGAGATCATGCCGTCGGTGCCGAAGGCGACATAGACGGTGACATCCTTGCCGGAATAGCCGGCTGCCGCCGCCTTGACGGCAACGGAGCCGTCGGGCGTTTTGACCGCGCCGGAAACGCCGGCGGTGGTAACGGCCAGGTCGGTCAGATCGTCAACGCTGGTGCCATCCGGCAGAACCGCGACATAGGCTTCCAGCGTGGCCTTGTGCTCGTTCTCCTCCACAATGGGAGCGGTCACACCGTTCAGCGCAGCCAGAATCGCGCTGCACACCACGCAGATGGCGACCAGAACGATCACGGGAGAGATGATGCTCTGGAAGGTACTTTCTTTCTTATCCATTATTTCGCACCCTCCTTCTCTTTTTGGGCTTTCGCCTTTTTGGGCTTACGGAAGCCCAGCGCCACCTGATGACCCCAGGCATTGAACCAGGGCACCATCAGGTTGCCCAACAGGATGGCGAAGCTCATGCCTTCGTTCATGCTGGCAAAATTACGGATGAGGAAGGTCACCAGACCGATGAAGATGCCGTAGAACAGCTTGCCCTTGGTGGTGAAGGGGCTGGTGACATAGTCGGTTGCCATGTAGACCGCGCCGAACAACAGGCCGCCGGACATGCACTCGATGAGCGCGATGTAGGGGTCGCCATTGTACAGCGCCGTGAGGATGAACACCGTGCCCACAATGCTGGCGGGGATGGTGATCTCAATGGTGCGGGTGTACAGCAGCCACACCAGGCCCAGCAGGATGGCCAGCACACAAGTCTCGCCCAGCATGCCGCCGTGCACGCCCAGCAGCATATCCAGAATGCTGACATTATAGCGGTTTACGTATTTGTCCAGCGGGGTCGCGGAAGCCAGCGCGTCCACTGCGCCGTTGGGGTAAACGTAAGCGGTCATACGGCCGGTAAAGCCCAGAAACAGGGTGATACGGCCGATCAGCGCGGGGTTGGCGAAGTTGTAGCCCAGGCCACCGAACAGCTGCTTGGTGATGATGATGGCGACGAAGGCGCCCACCACGCAGATCCACAGCGGCATGCCGGCAGGCACGTTGAGGCCCAGAATGACGCCGGTGACGCAGGCGGAAAGGTCGCCCACCGGGTTGGGTTTGTGCATCAGACGGCAATAAATGTACTCAAACAGCACGCAGGCGGCGGTGGTGACGCCCACCACCAGCAGCGCACGAATGCCGAACAGCAGCGCCGACGCCACCACACAGGGGGCCAGAGCGATCAGCACGTTGCCCATCAGGCCGCGGGTGGTCGTATTGTCCCGGATGTGCGGGGAGGCGGTTACGATCAAACGTTCTTCCATACCTTACTTCCCTGCCTTTTCTCTCTTAGTCTTCAGATACCATGCCTTTGCCAGAGCCATCGTCTGCGAGACAGGGCGCTTGGCCGGGCAGGCATAGGTGCAGCTGCCGCAGGCAACGCACAGGTCGATGGTACGCTTTTCCAGCGCGTCATAGTCCTTGTTGTTGAACGCCTCCGCGATGACAACCGGCTCCAGGCCCATCGGGCAGGCGGAGATGCAGCGGCCGCAGCGGATGCAGGGCTCGGGGTCGGGCAGCACGGCTGCCTTTTTGGAGAACAGCAGCAGACCGTTGTTCTGCTTGAGCACGGGGAAGTCCGGGCCGGGGGCGGCGCCGCCCATCATGGGGCCGCCGAAGATGATCTTGCCCAGTTCGACCCCCGGCTTGATGCCGCCGCACGCCTCGATGACATCGGCATACAGCGTGCCGATGGGCACCTCGATGTTCTGGGGCTTGGCGATGGCGTCGCCCTCGACGGTCAGGCGCTTGGTGGTCAGGGGCACGCCGGTCTTGAGGAACTTGCCCAGCGTGGAAACGCTGGTGACGTTCATGATGATGCAGCCCACATCGGCGGGCAGACCGGGCTTGCCGGCGTCGTTCAGCTGCGGCACTTCACGGCCGGTGCAGGTCTCCACCAGCGTTTTTTCAGCGCCCTGCGGGTAACGCATGGGCAGCGCCTTGACGGAAACGCCCTGCATATCGCGGGTGAGCGAACACATCAGGTCGATGCACTCCGGCTTGTTGCGCTCGATGCCGATGATGCAGTTGGGAATGTTGCAGTACTTCATCACGGCGGAAATGCCGGAAATGATGGTCTCGCTGCATTCCAGCATCTCGCGGGTGTCGGTGGTCAGGAACGGCTCGCACTCGGCGGCGTTGATGAGCAGTGTGTCGATGGTGTCGGCCGCCAGCTTGACATGCGTCGGGAAGCCCGCACCGCCCAGACCGACCAGACCGCAGGCCTGCACGGCAGCCATCAGGCTTTTTTTGTCGGTGACTTCCGGCGGCGTGCAGGACGGGTCCACCGTCTGCTGGCCGTCGCTGGCAATGGTGACTGCCTGGCACACAGGCCCGTGCACCATGCGGAACGGCGCGACGCTTTCCACCGTACCGGACACGCTGGAGTAGATGTTGGCGCTGACAAAGCCGCCGGCCTTGCCGATCAAGGTGCCAACACAGACCTGGTCGCCCTTTTTCACGACCGGTTCCGCGGGTGCGCCGATGTGCATGGACATGGGAATGACAACACGCGCGGGCGTGGCCATTTGGACGGTGGCCATCCCGGCGGTGCCCTTCTCATGCGGCACAGCAACGCCCTTGGCGGAGCGTTTCAGGGACTTGAACATGGTTTGTGGTTCCCCCATTTCTTGTTGCATTGCAGGGAAATGCAAACTTTGTGAAACAAAGCACAGCCTTTTTCCCAAAAAGCAAATATAAATACTCTATTATTTTAGCATTTTTGCGTCGCAAGTCAATACACAACACCCCATATGTGTGTGACAAAGTTTGCCGTGGGCGCATTTTTATGCAATCTTAATGAATCCTCTCGTTTTGCGGGCAGATTGCACTTTGCACCGGGGTATGCTATACTATACATGTGTTCCGTTGTCAAGTTTCCAATGATTTCCGGAGGTGTATGATGAAAACATTCTGCAAACTGCTGGCCGTCCTGGCTGCCCTGTCCGTCACCATGCTGGCGATCTTT
>JBJEYG010000328.1:0-3919 GCA_051886555.1 Gemmiger sp. | reverse complement strand
GGGCGGGCGCCGCTGTGGCCTTGGGCGCTGGCCGCCGGCGCCGGGCTGACCGCCGCCTACCTCAACCGGGAGGACGCGGGCCTGTTCCTGCTGCCCTTCGCCGCGGTGGGCACCGCCATCCTCCTGTATGTGCTGCTGCGCCGCCGGCGCTGGTGGAGCGTGGCGGCGCAGGCTGTTCCCTATGGGATGCTGGCGGCGGGAGTGACGGCTTTCTGCGCCGTCAACTACGGATATTACGGATACTGGGGCGTGTCGGATTTCAGCGAGGGGGCCTTTGCGGATGCCATGGGCGCCATGAGCCGCGTTGCCACCGACAGTGACGAGCCACTGCTCAGCGTGCCGGCCGACGCGCGGGAAAAGCTGTACGAAGCGGTCCCGGAACTGCAGCGCCTGCGCTACTGGCTGGAAGAGGACGCCCAGCTGCAAAATGACTTCCGGGACCCGGAACTGGACGATTACCGCGCGGGCAGCTTCTACTGGGCCATCCGCCGCGCCGCCCAGTTTGAAGGGATCTATAATTCGCCCGACACCGCCCAGACCTACTGGTCCGCGGTGGCCGAAGCGGTCAACGCCGCCTGCGACGACGGCCGTCTGCCGGTGCGCGAAGACGATCACGGTGCGCGCAGCGGCACCAGCCAGCCCATCCGGGCGCAGTATGTGGCCCCTACGCTGGCGGAGACGGCCAAAGGCTTCGGCTGGGCGCTGACCTTCCGGGACTGTAAACCCTACGAAACGTTGCGCTCCATCGGAACCGACGAGGACATCGCCCGGTGGTCGGCGTACCTGCACTGCAGCTTCAACGCCGCGGCGGAGGCGGGGAAGGATACCCCCTATTACAGCCCGGTGCAGAAGCTGGTGTTTCGGCTGATGGAGATATGGCGCGCACTCTGTTCCGCCGCGCTGCCGCTGGCGTTTGCGGCGGCGCTGATCCGGCAGTTTCGTGCGCTGCCCGCCGTGCTGCGCGACCGCCGGCGGGAAACCGTGGTGCCCTGGGTCTTGCTGTTCGGCCTGCTGGGCATGGCGCTGCTGCGCTGCGCGATGATCGCGTTTGTGGAAGTGTCCAGCTTCGGCATCGGTACGTCCACCATGTATCTGGCCACCGTGCACCCGCTGCTGATTCTGTATGCGGTGGTGGGATTGCTGGCCCCGGTACCCCGAAAAGGAGGTACCCTATGACCGACCTGTTGATCGTGGGCGGCGGCGCCGCCGGACTGATGGCTGCGGGCGCGGCGCTGGAGGCCGGGCTGACGGTCACCCTGCTGGAACACAATCCCAAAGGCACCGGCCAGAAACTGCTCATCACCGGCAAGGGCCGGTGCAATGTGACCAACGACTGCGACGTGCGCACCTTCCTGGAAAACGTACGCCACAATCCGCGGTTCCTCTATTCGGCACTGTACGCCTTTCCGCCCGCAAAAACCATGAAGCTGTTTGAGTCGCTGGGCGTGCCGCTGAAAACCGAGCGTGGCCGCCGGGTCTTTCCCCAAAGCGACCGCGCGGCGGACGTTCTGGCCGCGCTGCGGCGGTATGCGTCCGGTGCGCGGCTGGTCGCCGGCGAGGCGGCGGAGCTGTGTATCGAAAACGGCGTGTGCACAGGGGTACGCACGGCGGACGGCCGCACGCTGGCCGCCGGCGCCACGCTGGTGTGCACCGGCGGCGTCAGCTATCCCGCCACCGGCAGCGACGGCACCGGCTACAGGCTGGCCCGGCAGGCCGGGCATATCATTGTGCCGCCCCAGCCCAGCCTGTGCAGTCTGCGCAGCCCCGACCCCGCCTGCAAACGGATGATGGGCCTGAGCCTGCGCAACATCACGCTGACGCTGCTGGAGGACGGCAAACCGGTCTTTTCCGAGCTGGGCGAGATGCTGTTCACCCATTTCGGCATTTCAGGGCCGCTGGTGCTTTCCGCCTCCACCTGGGTGGGCGATTTGAAAAAACACCGGTATGTCTGCGAGCTGGATCTCAAACCCGCGCTGGACGAGAAAAAGCTCTACGACCGGTTGACCCGCGATTTCGCCGAGCTGGGCGCTCACAGCGCCCAGGGCGCGCTGGACCGTCTGCTGCCCCGATCCATGCGGCCGGTGGCGGTGGAAAAATGGGGCGTGGACCCGGCCGTGCGCGCGGCGCAGATCACCCGCGAACAGAAACAGGCGCTGGTGACGCTGTGCAAACACTGGCCGGTGCCGGTGAGCGGCCTGGGCGACCTGGAACATGCCGTTATCACGGCGGGCGGCGTGGATGTGCGCCAGGTGGACCCCAAAACCATGCGGAGCAAACCGTGTGCCGGGCTGTATTTTGCGGGCGAGATCCTGGATGTGGACGCCCGCACCGGCGGTTACAATTTACAGATCGCCTTCGCCACCGCCCGCGCGGCGGTGCGCGCCCTGGCGGCTGAATAAGAAAGGAAGAATCTCCATGATTTCCATTGCCATTGACGGCCCTTCCGGGGCGGGCAAATCCAGTATGGCCAAGCGCCTGGCTGCCGAGCTGGGCTACACTTATGTGGACACCGGCGCCATGTACCGTTCCATCGGCCTGTACGCGATGCGCTGCGGCAAAAGCCCCAGCGACGCCACGGCGGTGGAGCGGCTGCTGCCCGAGATCCGACTGGACATCCGGGTGCTGGACGGCACGCAGCACATCTACCTGAACGGCGAGGATGTGTCTGAAGCCATCCGCGCGGAGGAGGTGGGCATGGCGGCTTCCGCTGTGGGCGCACAGCCTGCCGTGCGGGCCTTCCTGCTGGAGACCCAGCGCGAGCTGGCCCGCCGCCAGAACGTGCTGATGGACGGGCGCGACATCGGCACTGTGGTGCTGCCGGACGCCACCGTTAAGATTTACCTGACCGCCAGCGCCGAGGCGCGGGCCGCCCGCCGGCAAAAGGAACTGACCGAAAAGGGCAAGCCCGCCGACTATGAGACGGTGCTGGCCGATATCCGCCGCCGGGACGATCAGGACATCCACCGCGACATCGCGCCGCTACGCCGGGCAGAGGACGCCGTGCTGGTAGACACCAGCGACACCGGCATCGAGGAGAGTTTCCGGAAGCTCAAGCAGGTCATTGTGCAGCGTCTGGGCTGAGCACCGGGCGGGACGTCAAAACAGCAGCAAAGGCGGGGAATACCATGGTATTGTATTTCATTTTCTTGCCCATCGTATGGGTGGTATGGCATCTGGTGTGGCGCATCAAAGTGGTGGGGCGCGAATATCTCGAACCCTATAAAAACGGCGACCGGGGGTTTGTCATCGCAGCGAATCATATTTCCGATCTGGACCCGGTGTTCATCGTACTGGCGCGTTTTTCCTTTCACCGCATGAATATCCTCGCCAAGGCGGAGCTGTTCAGGCACCGTATCATCGGCTTTGTGCTTGGCAGCTTTGGCGCGGTGCCCATTGAACGCGGCAGGGGGGACACCGGAACGGTGAATGATATTGTGGAGGACTGCAAAAACGGCACCGGTCTGCTGATCTTCGCCGAGGGCACCCGCACCAAAACCGGCAAGGTGGGCGCGCTGAAAAGCGGCGCTTTTGTGATCGCCGGGCAGGCGGGCGTGGACATGATTCCCTGCCGCATAATTTACGGCACCGAAAAGGGGTTTATGCGGCCGTTCTGCCGGGTGCGGGTCTGCTTCGGGGAGCCGATTCCCGCCGGGCAGCTTCAGATCGGGGACCCCAAACATGCCGTGCGGGAGCTGCGCGGGCTGAAGCACACGCTGCTGGACCGCTGGGACAGCCTGTTCCATGCCAACCGCTTTACCGAGTACCCGGTGCCGGGCAGCGATGTACCCGACAAAAAGCCGCTGCGCGCTGCGGCGGACGAACCGAAGGAGTGAACGACCGATGGAGATTCTGGTTGCCAAAACCGCAGGTTTTTGCTTTGGCGTCAACCGGGCTGTGAAGCTGACTTACGACCTGTTGG
>JBJEYG010000327.1:0-16384 GCA_051886555.1 Gemmiger sp. | reverse complement strand
GGAATCCACCCATTTCGACCAGGCCCAGTCTGCGCTGACTCAGGCGGTGGCAGACGCGGGCGGCTACCTGGAAAGCAGCAATCTGGGCGGCAGCGCTGAATGGCAGAGCCGCTGGGCGGAATATACCGCACGTATTCCGGCGGAACAGTACCGGAGCTTTTTGCTGGCGGCAGGTGAGGCCGCCAGCGTGCTGAGCCAGAGCGAGGAAGCGCAGGACATTACCAGCACCTATGTGGATGTGGAGGCACGGCTGAAAACGCTGGAGAACCAGCGTGACCGGCTGAACGAGCTGGCCGAAAAGGCCGAAACCACCGCCGACCTGCTGGAGATCGAAAGCCAGCTGTCCGACGTACAGTACCAGATCGAAAGCTATACCAACCGCATGCGGGTGATGGATGACCAGGTAAGCTACTCCACCGTGACGATTTCGCTGTCGGAAGTGGCGGTTCTGACGCCGATGGACGATTCCTTTTCCTCCCGCATCGGCCGGGCATTCACCGACGGATGGAGTGATTTCGCCGATTCCTGCGAGGATTTCGTGGTGGCTGTGGTCTATCTGCTGCCGGTTCTGCTGCTTGCCGCCGTGGCATTTGCCGCCGGAGCAAAACTGGTGCGCCGCCGGGCACGCCGTGCGGCCAAACGCCTTTCTGTCGGCAAGGAACCTTCCGCCCCGCCGGAAAACAAGGATGACGCAAACACCGTGAAGGATTAAAAACGGAGAGGAGGCCCGCCATGCCCTGTCTGGAGGACAGCGAAATTGTGGCGTTGTACTGGCAGCGCAGCGAGACGGCAATCGGGGAGACATCGCGCAAATACGGCGGTTACTGCACCTCGATTGCCAAGGGAGTGCTGCATGATGCACAGGACGCGGAGGAGTGTGTGAACGACACCTGGCTGCGCGCCTGGAACGCCATGCCGCCCCAGCGCCCCGGCAAGCTGGCGGCCTTTTTGGGGAAGATCACACGCAACCTGTCCATCGACCGATTGTTGCACCGCAGCGCCAAAAAGCGCGGCGGCGGCGAGGCGCAGGCTGCGCTGGAGGAATTGCAGGAGTGTGTGCCCAGCCCTGCCACCGTGGAGTCGGAATCGGACAATCATGCGCTGGCCGCCGCGCTGGACCGGTTCCTGGCCGGCCTGCCGGCGAACACGCGCACGCTGTTTTTACGGCGATACTGGTACATGATGCCCATTCGGACCATCGCGGCGCAGCTGGGCATGAACGAAAACACCGCCGCCAGCACGCTGATGCGCACCCGGCGGGCGCTGAAACAGTATTTGGAACAGGAGGGAATCGAATTGTGACACCCGCCGAAAAACTGCTTGCCGCACTGAGCGATATACGCGACGAATGGGTGGAGGACGCCGCTCCGGACGGGAGTTTGCCCGGCAGCGCTCCCTCCCCCAAACGCCCGGCTTCCCGAACCGTCTGGCTGCGTTGGGGGAGCCTGGCAGCATGCGCAGTGCTGGTCTGCTTTGCCGGGTACCGGCTTGGCCGTGCACCCGACAGCACTGCCGCTCAGGATACGGCGCTCTCTTCCTACGCGATGGAGGAGGACGCCGCAGCCGGCTGGACCGCCGAAGACCCCCAGGAAAAGAGCACCGTCTCTGCGGATGCCGTCGACGGGCTGCACAGCAACGTGGGCACTGCCACCGATCTGCCGCTGCTGACTGTTTCCCCGGAGGACGGCGACATGGGCTATGAGGGTTACCTGGCCTATGACGCCGGCGAGCTGGGCAACGGCAACCCCTGGCTGGCTGCCGGCGAGGCGGAGCGCGCCGCGCTGTCCGCACTGCCGGTGTACCGCACCAAAAACTGGAACGGTATGCTGCCGCTGGCGCTGAGTGAGGAGGAACTGTACGCCCTGGCCCGGAAGACCGCCGACGCACTGGGCGACACCATCGCGCAGCAAACCTCCACCACCGTGGCCCCCGGCAATAAGGGCACCGGCCTGCCGGGCGATGCGGTGTATTGTTTGGAGGCGGTAACTGCCGGCGGCTGGGCCATCGAAGTGTACGGCGACGGCACCGTGACGGTGTGGCCGGGCGAAAAGTACGGCGACAGCGGCTTGGCCCTGCCCGCGCGGTACAGCTTCACCTACAGCGACACTTCCCCGGAGCAGGCCGCCGAGACACTGGACTATCTGCTGGAGCGCTTCGCGGATTTTGCCGGGCTGCAAAGCCCCGCCCACGCCCTGTTCGCCGACCGCAACATCTATGGAGAACCGGTCATGACCTATGCCGCTTACGAAGGCGGCGGTACGCTGGCCGAACAGATCGTGGCGTACAATCTGCGGCAGGTCTCGTTTGCCCCCAATGATGACGGCGCACTGATGCTGATGCGCCGGTACGATTTCACCGCCGGGGCCGAACTGCTGGGCGACTACCCGCTGCTGACAGCGGAGGAGGCCCGCGCGCTGCTGCTGGCAGGCAATTATCTGTCCAGCGTCCCCTACGACCTGCCCGAGGAGGAGGCCATCGTGCGGGTGGAATTGGTTTACCGCACCGGCGAGACGGTTATGCCCTATTACCGGTTCCTGGCCGAGCTGCCGGAGGAAGCGGCCGGCAGTGCCGCCGCACTGGGCCTGAAGGACTACGGCGCCTATTATGTGCCCGCCGTGCGTTCCGAATATCTGACCGAGCTGCCTGTATGGGACGGCAGTTTTAACTGAAAAAAGCCCGTCCGGGCGGAGGATTTCCGCCTTGGATGGGCTTTTCCTGTTGATACGTTTTGTATTATTGCACCCGGTTATTCCAAAACAGTCGTGATGGACAGTTCCTCCAGCTGCTTGGGATCCACCACATCGGGCGCACCGCTCATCGGCTCGCTGGCGTTCTGCACCTTGGGGAAGGCGATCACGTCGCGGATGGAATCGCGCTTGAGCATGAGCATCAGCATACGATCCAGACCGTAGGCCATACCGCCGTGCGGGGGCGCACCGTACTTGTAGGCATCCATCAGGAAACCGAAGCTGGCGCGGGCCTTCTCCTCGGTGAAGCCCAGTGCCCTGAACATGCGGTCCTGCAGGGCAGGATCGTTGATGCGCATGGAGCCGCCGCCCATCTCTTCGCCGTTAAGCACGATGTCGTAGGCAACCGCGTGGCAGGCGCCGGGGTCGGATTCCACCTTGTCGATGTCCTCCGCCTTGGGCATGGTGAAGGGATGGTGCATGGCCATCCAGCGGCCCTCCTGCTCGCTGTACTCGAACAGCGGAAAGTCGACCACCCACAGGAAGTTGAATTTGTCGGGGTCGATCAGGCCGTACCTGCGGCCGATCTCCAGACGGACCTGGCCCAGCGCGGTGCATGCCTTCACCCAGTTCGCATCGGACACAAGCAGCAGCACGTCGCCGGTCCGGGCGTCCAGCGCCTGGTGTAGCGCGGCCTTCTCCTCCTCGGTGAGGAACTTCTCAAAACTGGAGGTGGTGGCATCGGCAGTCATGCGGGTATAAGCCAGGCCCTTGGCGCCGTAGGTCCGGGCCACATCGCCCAGCTTGTCGATATTCTTGCGGGTCAGCTTGTCGGCCAGGCCCTTGGCGTTGATGGCGCGGATGGTACCGCCGCCGGCCGCCGCGGCCTGGAAGGGCGCAAACCCGGTATTGGCAAACAGTGCCGTTACGTCCTGAATTTTCAGCCCGAAGCGGGTATCCGGTTTGTCGCTGCCGTAAGTGGCCATCGCCTCATCCCAGGGCATCCGCACAAAGGGTGTGGGCACGTCCACATTCAGGATCTCTTTCCACAGGCGCCGGATCAACCCTTCGTTGATGGTCATAATATCGTTCTCATCCACAAAAGACAGTTCCTCGTCCACCTGGGTGAACTCCGGCTGACGGTTGGCGCGCAGCTCCTCGTCGCGATAGCAGCGGGCGATCTGGAAGTAGCGGTCAAAACCGGACAGCATCAGAATCTGCTTATACAGCTGCGGGCTTTGGGGAAGCGCGTAGAAATGGCCCGGCTGTACGCGGCTGGGTACCAGGTAATCGCGGGCGCCCTCCGGCGTGGACTTGATCAGCGTGGGCGTTTCGATCTCGGTGAAATGATTCTCCACAAAATAGTTGCGGATGATCTGCATGATCCTGCTGCGCATCATGATCGGTTCGTGCATCGACGGGCGGCGCAGGTCCAAATACCGGTAGCGCAGACGCAGGTCATCATTGACGTTGATCTCGTCACGGATCTCGAACGGCGGGGTCATTGCCTCGCTGAGCACCCGCAATTCGGACACATACAGTTCCACATCGCCGGTGGCAATTTTATCGGTCTTGGCAGCGCGCTCCCGCAGCACGCCGCGGCAGATGACCACATACTCGCTTTTCAGGCTCTCCGCCTTAGCAAACACGTCTTTGGGGGTGTCCTCGTCGAACACAAGCTGCAAAATGCCGGTGGTGTCGCGCAGATCGGCAAAAATAATGCCGCCCTTGTCGCGGCTGCGTGCAATCGAACCGCAGACGGTCATCTGCTGGCCGGCGTTCGCCATGCTCACTTCGCCGCAGTAATTGGTGCGGCGCAGGTTACCCATCGTCTCCATATCATTTCCTCTTTTCCCGTCCGGCCCGTGCGGGCCGGGCGATATTCCAAAAGCAGATACATTATAGCATTGCACGCCCCGAACTGCAAGACGTATCAAATGCCGCGATACAGCATAAAAATTCTTTCGATGGGGGAAGGTTTTCCGGCGATTTGCCACGCTTGTCATCTGCGGCTGTTTCCTGTATAATTAGCACTGTATGTTTGCGGGCCCTGCGGCGCCGCATCCCAACCCATGAATGAGGTAATTTTCCATGCTGCAAAAGTATTTGATCGTATTTCTGGTTTCCATGGTGCCCCTGATCGAACTGCGCGGCGCCATCCCTTACGGCGTGATGTTCGGCCTGCCGCTGTGGAGCACCTATGTGGTGGCCATTATCGGCAACATGATCCCCGTACCGTTTATCTTCCTGTTCGCCCGCAAAATCCTGGTCTGGGGCCAGGATAAGCCGGTCATCGGCAAATTCTTTACCTGGTGCCTGAACAAAGGCCATAAGGGCGGCGAAAAGCTCCAGGCGAAAGCCGGGCGCGGCCTGTTCGTGGCGCTTTTGCTGTTCGTGGGCATTCCGCTGCCCGGCACCGGCGCCTGGACCGGCACGCTGGCCGCCAGCCTGCTGGACATGGATTTTAAAGAGAGTGTTCTGGCCTGCATGGGCGGCGTGCTGCTGGCCGGCTGCATCATGGGTGCGCTGAGCGTGCTGGGTGTGTCCGCCTTCGGCGTCATCGGCGCATAACCGCCACACAACCGCAAAACACCGCCTGCTCTGTCCCAGGCGGTGTTTTTTGATCTTTTATCGGCTCTGCGCCGTTTCGCCGTTCAGGTAGGCGTTGAGCGCGGGCATTTGTTCCGCCGCATCGGAACGGCCCAGGTCGTACATGGCGCGCAGCCTGGCCATATCCTTCTCCATGCGGCCGATTTTCAGATTTTTGCTGGGGCGGATCAAAAACGCCTCGCCGCGCTGCGCCGCCTGCTCCACCGCACACACTTCGGTGTTGTACATCATATGGCGGCGGCCCATCGCCTCCACCAGTTTGGGGTATTTGCGGTACACGACCCGGAAGGGCGCCAGATTGGCAGGCTCCTTCAGGTAACCGGCCGGCTGGGTCAGCACCACCACACACTTTTCCGCCCCCAGCTGCTTTGCCTTTGCGTAGGGGATGCTGTCCGCAATGCCGCCGTCCAGATATTTTTTGCCGCCGTATTCCACAATGTGCGAGCACAGCGGCATGGACGCCCCGGCGCGCACCACGTCCATCTTGCCGCCCACACGCAGCTCGTCGCACAGAATGTATTCCGGCTCGCCGGTCTCCACATTGGTGACCGTGACGTAAAAATCCGTGGGCGACGCCTCAAAAGCTGCCTCGTCAAAGGGATCCAGGTGAAGCGGGATCTCCTCATAGCAGAACTTTTTGCCCACCACATCGCCTGTGGTCAGCAGCGAGTACAGACCCATAAAATGCCGGTCACCGCGGTATTTCTGGTAATAACGGATGCTGCGCCCGGGCTGGCCGGACACAAGATTGCAGCCGTGGATTGCCCCGGCCGACACGCCGATGATCAAATCCGCGCCAAATCCGTTTTCCATCATCACATCCAGCACGCCTGCGGTATACATGCCGCGCATGGCGCCGCCTTCCAGCACCATTCCCACTTTTCCGCTGGTACGCGGCCCGTTGTTTTGTTCCATACCGGTTCCCCCTCCTGTCAAATGTTCTGTATTATTATAGCGCATGGCGGCCCGCCGTGCCAGTGCGGCCGGCACAAAACCGCGTTTTTGGCAGTTTCCGTGCGGGAAAATCCAGAATCCATTTGCATCTGTACCGAAGATATGGTATCATAGAGGCTGTATAATGTCATAACATATACAAATAAAAAACAGAAAGCAGAGTTGATAATCCCCCTATGGGCGACGACAGTTTACCCCTAATGATTGCCGCATTGGTCCTTCTGGTTGTCCTTTCGGCCTTCTTCTCCGCGTCGGAGACCGCGTATTCTTCCTTAAACCAGATCCGTCTGAAAAGCCGCGCCGACAATGGCGACGCAGGTGCCAAAAAGGTGCTCGCGCTGGCACAGCGGTATGACAGTCTGCTGTCCACCATTCTGATCGGCAACAACATCGTCAACATCTCCATGTCCTCGCTGGCCACCGTGCTGTTTACCCAGTTTGTCAGCCGGCAGTATGGTCCCACGCTGTCCACCGTCGTCATCACCGTTGTGGTGTTGATCTTCGGTGAGATCACCCCCAAAAGCCTGGCAAAAGAGATGCCCGAACGGTTTGCGCTGTTCAGCGCTCCCGTACTCAACGCACTGATCTGGATCTTTACGCCGCTCAACTATATTTTCGGCGCCTGGAAGAAGCTGCTGTCCCGCATATTCCGCACCAAAGAGGAAGACACCATTACCGACGCCGAACTGCTGACCATGGTGGGCGAAGCCGCCAACGACGGTGAGCTGACCGACCGGGAAAGCGAGCTGATCCGCAGTGCCATTGAATTTGATGACGTGGAAGTGGAGGAAGTGCTGACGCCCCGCGTGGATGTGGTCGCCATTTCCGACGAGGCCACCCCCGAACAGCTTGCCGATGCCTTTACCGAGAGCGGGTATTCCCGTCTGCCGGTCTACCACGAAACGATCGACAACATCATCGGCGTGGTCCATGAGAAGGATTATTATGCCGCCGTACACAAGGGCTGTGTAAAAATCAGCGAGCTGATTACTCCCACACTGTACACCACCGGTTCCACCCAGATCAGCCAGCTGCTGCGCACGCTGCGCGAGCAGCACCATCACCTGGCGGTGGTGGTGGATGAATATGGCGGCACCGAGGGCATCGTCACGCTGGAGGATATTCTGGAAGAGCTGGTTGGCGAAATCTGGGATGAGCATGACGAAGAGACGGAGGAATTCCGCCGTCAGTCCAACGGCAGCTGGTTGGTGTCCGGCTCTGCCAACGTAGCCGACCTGTGCGAGGAGCTTTCCATCCCGGAAGACGACGATATTGACTCCAACACCGTCAGCGGGCTGGTGCAGGAACGCACCGGCCGTCTGCCCAAAGTGGGGGATCACTTTACCATCGGCCGCTTTGAAGGTATCGTGACCAAGGCTGCGCACCGCCGCGTGCTGGAGGTCAGCCTGCGGGAACGCGAACCCGATCCCGAACCGGAGGAGAGCAAACGTTCCCGGCGCGAGAACCGCGTAAAAAATGAAATCTGATCGTCTGGGGCCGTCCTTTGGGGCGGCCCCTTGCTGATTGAGGACAAGGAGGAATGGTTTGTGGGCGGCGGCTTTGTTACACGGCCGGATTTTCACCTGGGTGGAACCGACCCCAACGACCCCATGGCGGAATTCTATCTGGCGCTGCAAACCGCGCTGAGCCGTACCGGATGCTTTTCTCTGCCCGGAGCATATGTACGGTTCAGCCCGCCGCCGGATACCATGCTGTACGCTGAGGATCTGCCCGGCTGCTGTGAATTGCGCGCCGACGCGCATCCCGGCTTTGCCGAGATCCTGCCCGCCGGCCAGCTTCGGGTGCTGTATGATGACCTGCGGGTGGTGAACGGCACACCTTCCGCGCTGGTGCTGACCGGGGAGGGCAACCGCCGCACGGTGGCAGTGCGGTTGCTGCCGCCGGTCGTGTTTCCCGGTGCGTCGTTGCCCGCGCTGCCCGACTGTACCGCTGCGCTGACCGTGCAGCTGTTCGACCGTGACCTGCCGTTGCTGGACCGCGACCCCACCGCCTTCGGCCGCGCAGTGTGCAGCCGGACGGATGGAAAAATGTGGGTGAATCACCCTGCCATTGACCGCTGGCAGACGAAAGCGCTGGCCGCTGCGCAGCGCGCTTACCGGAAAGGGCTGTGATCAAGCAAAGCGCCGGGGCGTACGCCCCGGCGCTTTCTGTTTTATTCCGGTTCTTTGGTCAGGTCCTCCCCGGCAGGGTACCAGGCGGCGCACAGCCCGCACAAGCCCAGCAACCCCAGCGGGACCGTCCACGGATCGCCGGTCAGCATCCCCTGCCCTGCCGGCACCCCCGCCAGGAACTGCGGGAGTTCACAACAGGTGCACAGAAAAAAGCAACTCATGCCGCTGAAATACAGATTCCGGCCGACGGGCGACCCCGGCAGACAGAAGACCTTGATACAGGCCGAGACGAACCACAACGCCGCCAACCCGCTGAGCACCATGGTTCCGCGATTCACCCGCTCGGTGGAGGCCGGGTCCACAGCGAACCGGCTGATCAGCAGCCAAAGGAAAAACAGTGCGCCGATGATCGCGGCAGCCGCCCTTGCCGGTTCCTGGGCCGCCGGCGCATGAAACGCCGATACGCCCCGCACCACAAACCACACGCCGGCCAGCAGCGCCAGCGATCCGGCCAGCGCGTCCACCCAGGCTGCGGCGGCAAAGTACCATTCCAGCACGGTAATGGCGCCAAAAAACACCAACGAAACGCCCGTCAGCACCAGCAGCGCCCCCAAGACCGGGCAACGCTCCCGCAGCGCCGCAGGATGTTTGCTCATCCTTGTGGAAAACACCAGCATCAGCAAAACGCCCGCTCCAAGCACCGCATAGCGCATCCACGCGCTGCCGGCGGTCACAAAACCGGTGGCCTGATCGGTATAATTCACCAGGTCAATCCAGCGCCAGATTCCCAAAAGCAGGCACGCCGCCGCACCGGCTATGTACAGAATGCGTTTTTTCATAGCAGAAAAGCCTTCCCCGCGCGGCATATTTCCATGCCGCAGCGCATACATTGATACCGGACGCAGAAGGGACGAGCCCTGCCGCCAGTAAAGCATGCTTCTATTGTAGCTTTGCCGGCAGCAAATTGCAAGCCGCCCCGCCGGAGGACCCGATGATGAAACGCACCCTGCTGTGTGCCTGTTTGCTGGCAGTTTTACTGGCGCTTGCGCCGTTGCTGTGCCTGTTGCCGGTATTCGGCACGTCGGGCAGCGCCCTTCTCCGGACGGCCGATTCGGGCAGCACGGTGCAGCAGCCCGACGCCACCGCCGGACCGCTGGAAGAGCCGGAGCCGATCCTGCTGTGGGACACCGCCGGGCAGGAGATACTTACCGTACCCGCCGCCGAGTATCTGGCGGGTTCCGCCGCCTGCGAAGTACCCGCAAGCTGGCCGGACGATGCCATTCTGGCCCAGATGGTGGCCTGCCACAGCTGGGCGCTGTATCAAAAGGAGCAGTCCGGCAACCGCACCGATGGCGCCTGGTTCTCGGTCAATACCACCCAGTGCAGCGGCTACGCCACCGAGCAGGTGCTGCGCAGCCGCTGGGGCGCGCAGTATGATGAGACCCGCGCCCGCTTTGAGTCTCTTGCGGCGCAGGTGCTGCACACGGTACTGTTGTACGACGGGCATCCCGCCGCGGCCTGCTACCACGCCATCAGCAGCGGGCACACCGAATCCAGCCAGGCTGTCTGGGTGGAACCTCTGCCCTACCTGCAGGGCGTGGATTCCCCCTGGGACCGGTATGCCGACAATTATGAGGTAACCGTCCGGTATTCCCGCAGCCAGATGTATGACATACTGGTGATGAACCTGAACCTTGACCCGGATGACGATCCGTCCGGCTGGGTGGGCGAGCCCACCTGGGACGAGGCGGGCTACGTGGCCACGATCCCGCTGTGCGGCCAGGAATTTACCGGCGTGGAAGTGCGCAGTGCCCTCAGCCTGCGCAGCGCCTGTTTTTCCATAACCTATGCGGACGGAATGTTCACCGTTACCACCCGTGGTTACGGCCACGGCGTGGGGCTGAGCCAATACGGCGCCTATGCCATGGCCGAGGGCGGCGCCACATGGCAGGAGATTCTGGCCTACTATTTTCCCGGCACCGAACTGGGGGAACGTTAAAAAAGACCCGGCCCCGCTTTTGACGGGGCCGGGTCTTTTGTATTCAGATCAGTTCAGGAGTCGAATTAGTTCAGGAGGGTCAGCTCGGTCTCAGGATCGAACAGATGGATCTTGTTGGCGTCCATCGCAATGGTAACCTTGCTGCCGCGGCGTGCCTTGGAGGTGGGCGCCACGCGGGCCATCAGGTTCTGGCCTTGGTAGGTCAGGTACAGGTAGATCTCAGCGCCCATCAGCTCGGAGACTTCCACCTCAGCGGGCAGGTGGGTAGCGGGATGCTTGGCCAGGAATTCCTCGTCATCCTTGATGTCCTCAGGACGGATGCCGACTTTCAGCGTCTTGCCAACGTAGGCGTCCAGTTTGCCGTCAGCAGTCTTTTCCTTCGGCAGAGCAATATCGGTGCCGGCCAGGTCGATGCTGAAGGTATCGCCGCTCTTCTTGAGGGTGCCGTCCAGGAAGTTCATCTGGGGGCTGCCGATGAAGCCGGCAACGAAGACATTGCAGGGATAATCGTACAGGTTCTGCGGGGTATCGACCTGCTGGACAACGCCGTCCTTCATAACGACGATGCGGTCGCCCATGGTCATGGCCTCGGTCTGGTCATGCGTGACGTAGATGAAGGTGGTAGCCAGCTTCTTGTGCAGCTTGATAATCTCGGTGCGCATGCTGGTACGCAGCTTGGCGTCCAGGTTGGACAGAGGCTCGTCGAGCAGGAAGACGGCCGGGTTACGGACCATGGCGCGGCCCAGCGCAACACGCTGACGCTGACCACCGGACAGAGCCTTCGGCTTACGGTCGAGCAGGTGCTCAATTTCCAGGATCTTGGCAGCCTCACGCACGCGCTTGTCGATCTCGTCCTTGGGCATCTTGCGCAGCTTCAGGCCGAACGCCATGTTGTTGTACACCGTCATGTGCGGGTACAGAGCGTAGTTCTGGAACACCATCGCGATGTCGCGATCCTTCGGGGGAACGTCGTTGATGAGACGGTCACCGATGTACATTTCGCCCTTGGAGATCTCCTCCAGGCCGGCGATCATACGCAGGGTGGTGGACTTGCCGCAGCCGGAAGGACCGACGAAAACGATGAACTCTTTGTCCGCGATTTCGAGGTTGAAGTCCTTAACGGCGGTGACGTTGCCCGGATAGATCTTGTAGATGTGGCGGCAGCTGATACTTGCCATGGTAAAGCCCTCCGTTTAGTAATTTATTGACACGCATTTGGCGCGTTTCCTCTTGATGTTTCCATTATAACAGCATATAATGGAAAATAAATAGTATTTTATTGATGTGTGGTGTCAGAAATTGATATTTGATTGGAATCGTTGCTGCCGGCTTGCGCAGACGGCGGAACAAAACGGCTCCGCATCGCTGGCGCTGGGGGAAGGGCTGTGGGCCGGGCTGCTTTCCAGCGGCGGGTGCACGCTGGAGCGGAACGGCGAGGTACTGTGCGGCACGTCGGGCGATCTGCTGCTCGGCGTCGGTCCGCTGACGCTGGAGCCGGAACCGGGCGGCGCCTTTCACCTACTGGCCGTCCGCCTGGAAGGGCTTGCCGCCGAAGAATTTGCCCGCAGCCTGCCAAAGCCGATGTTTGCCGACGGCGCGGCCTGTCCCGCTGCCGCCGAACTTCTGGCACGTCTGGACAGCGGGCTGACGGGCGCGGCCGCGGGCGCGGCCGCTTACGCGCTGCTGTGCGAGCTTTCCACCGCCGACGAAGCGCCGCAGCGCCTGCCCCCTCTGGCTGCGGCGGCAGTGACCGCCATCCGGGACAATTACATGCGTTTGTACGGCGTGGAAGAGCTGAGCGAACAACTGGGGGTTTCCAAATGCCATCTTGTGCGGGTGTTCCGCGCGGCCCTGGGCATGCCGCCGGGGCGGTATCTGGTCAAGACCCGCATTGAAGCGGCAAAAACACTGCTGCGGGAGGAGGACGATTACAATCTGGAACTGATCGCCAGTTTGTGCGGCTTTTCGGGCGCCAACTATTTCTGCCGCGTCTTCAAAAAGGAAACGGGCCTGACCCCTGCCCAATGGCGTGCCGCCGCGGCGCCTGCCCCCGGTGCGCGGCCCCTGCCACTCAGCGCCCAGGAGGCGTTTGTATAAGTCCAATGCGCAGGCAAGGCGTCCCTTTCTTACCGAAGGGACGCCTTGTTATCCTGATTCAGTACTTTACCCGGGAACGGCGCACCTCCTCCACCGAGGGCGCATAGCGGGTCATCTCTGTCAGATCCGCGTTGCGGTGCATCCGTTCCAGCGCCGCCTTGTCGCTGCGCGCCATACATCCCGCCTGCAGGATCTGGATGGTAATCAGCTGGCAGGAAGTCACGGTGAGCATGTCCAGAATGCCGGGGTTCCCATAGTTGCTGGAGCACAGTACAAAATCCGCATACCGGCGTGCCAGCGAATGCTCCTGACCGGTGATCAGCACCGTGCGCGCCTGTGCCTCTTTTGCGATCTTGAGTGCATCCACGATAGGCTTGACCATACCGCAGTTGGTAATGGCCACCACCACATCGCCCGGTTCCAGCATGGAGACCGTGCGCAGCATCAGCAGTTCCTCCGAGAGCGGAAAACTGGGAATGTTCAGGTTCATAAACGTATTCGCTGCGGCTACCGCAATACCGGCTGAGGTGCCGATCCCGCAGATCATCAGACGCTTGGCGCTGCGTATTGTGTCGATCGCGCCTTCCAGCTGAACATCGTCCAGTGTCTGCGTGCATTTCTGAAGCTGAAGGCCGGCAAAATCGCAAACATTCTTTTTCAGTTCGCCCGCCGCCATGCTGCCGTCCAACGTAATGTTACCCACCGTCGGCAGGAACCCCACCTGACGGGTCATCAGCTTGAATTCGGCATATCCGGCATAGCCCAGTTCCTGGCAGAAGCGCACCACCGACGCCACGCTTACCTGAGCATTCTGTGCCAGCTGCTTTACGCTGTCATTGAGCGGCTCCTCCACATTGCGGGCCAGCAGATAGTCGGCCAGCTTCTGTTCCGCGCCCCGAAGGCTGTCATAATGCAGCCGGATGCGTGCAATGTATTCAGGCGTCTGTGTCGCGTCAGCCATGACGGATTCCCCCTCTTCCCATTTTTAACTGGGAATTTTTTCTTATTATATCACATCTGGATCTGGAATCAATTACAAAAATTCAGGCCCGCCGTTACAGCGGGCCTGAATCGTTTGCTCGGCCAGTTTACGATTATTGATCCAGCATGTCGTAAATCGCGCTGATGGCTTCATTCTGCTGCTCGACCCATGCAGTGAACTCCGCCTCATCCATCGGGGCCAAGTTCACGCCGGCTTTCTCGGCGGCTTCCTGAAGCTCAGGGTCAGCCAGTGCGGCAGCCAGCGCTTCGCAAACCATCGCTTTGGCGGTTTCGTCCATCCCCTCGGTGCAGATAAAGCCGCGGCTGGAAGAGCAGGACAGATTCAGCCCCAGATCTCCCGCGCACTGCACATCGGGAAGGAAGGAGCTGGGTTCGGTATCAATGACGCCGATGCCCACGATGGCGCCGCTTTCAACAGGCTCTGAAGCCTCACTGACGTTGCAGACCAGCAGGTCAACCTGGCCGCCCTGGATGGCTGCCATGCCGCCGGCGGTGTTTTCAAAGTGAACGTGCTGCAGCGAGATGCCGGTCTCCTTCTCCAGCTGAGCCACGCAGACCGCGTCATCGGTGCGGGCGCCGGCGTCCGCCACCGTGAGGGTGTTGGTCTTGGCGTACTCGATCATGCTCTCCAGATCCGTGAAACGACTTTCACCAGGAGCGGCCACGATCACGTTGACGTCGGAGGTGAGCATTTCCAGGAATTCAAAGTTGGTGTTGTTCAGGCCCGTAGTATTGGACGGATCCAGATAGCCGGTAATCATGTTGGGGAAGTTCGCAAAGGAAATGTAGGAACCGTCCTTCGGAGCTTCGTTGTGGATGTAGCTCCAGCCGACCCAGCAGGCACTGCCGCCCATATTCATCACTTCAACGGGCACACCCAGGTGCTTTTCCAGATAGGGGGCCACCATGCGGCAGTTCTGGTCCATGGCGCCGCCCGCGTCGGAGGGGCACAGCAGCGTGACCTTGTCCACCGGGTAGGCGGCGGTCTCGGTCTGGGTGCTGCCGGAATCGGCAGCGGATGCGGTGGACGCAGCGGACGAGGCGAACGAAGCGCTGCCGCCGCAGGCGGCCAGCGAGAGGGTCATTGCTGCGGCGAGCACAGCTGCGAGAAGTTTTTTCATGTTTTTTCCTCCTTAATTTGTCGGGTTTATCCGGACCGCCGCACAGTGGCAGCGGCATCGTACAAAAGTAGCGGCATCAATCTGCCTTTTTTGCTATGCGCTTCTTCTGGATCAGAGGCGACACAAAAGTGGCCACGATCAAAATCATGAAGAACACACAGATGGGGCGGCTGAGATAGTACAGGAAGATGTTGCCCTTGCACATCTGAATGGAAGTGAGCATGTTGCGTTCGGCCATGGGGCCAAGGATCAGCGCCAGCACGGCAGGCGCGGCCGGGAAATCGAATTTCTTCATCAGGTAGCCGACAACGCCGAAGAACAACATCACATAAATGTCGAAAATATTGTTGCGGATGGCATAGGAACCGATGACCGAAAGCGCCGTGATAACGGGAATCAGAATGCCGTTGGGCAGGGCGGCGAACCGCACCGCATAGCGGGAAAGCAGCCAGCCGAAAATACCCATGAGGATGTTGGCCGCAATAAAGCCGATGAGGATGGAGTAGGTCATGTCGGCATATTTGCTGAACAGGTTGGTGCCGGAGGAGAAGCCCTGTACCGTGAGTGCGCCCAGGAACACCGCCGCAGCCGCACTGCCGGGGATCCCCAACGTGAGCGCCGGGATCAGCGCGCCGCCGCACACCGCGTTGTTGCCGGCCTCGCTGCCGGCAATGCCTTCCAGGCTGCCGTGGCCGAACTCTTCCTTGTGCTTGGACCCGTTTTTGGCGCTGTTGTAACCGACCCAGGAACCGATGTCGCCGCCGGCGCCGGGCAGAATTCCCACGCCGATGCCAAGAATGGAAGCCTTGAGAATCGTGGGCAGCAGCATTTTCAGCTCGCTCAGGGTGGGCCAGAAACGGCCTTTCAGTTTGCCTGCCTCGGCAGCCTGCGCTTTCACCGCTTCCTGTGCCTTTTTCTGTTCCTCACGATTTTTGCCGGTAACACGGCTTTCCGCCAGGGTGAGCACCTGCGGCAGGGAGAACAGGCCGATCATGGCCGGTACCAGCTGGATACCGCCCGAGAGATTCAGGTTTCCGAAGCTGTACCGGGCATAAGGGAAGATGTTCATGCCTACCATGCCGATAATCAGGCCGAAACCGGCCGAGACCAGGCCCTTGAGCAGGTTTTTGCCCGACAGCCCGCCAACGATGGTGAGGCCAAAAATCGCGATGAGGAAATATTCCGGCGCGCTGAACATCAACGCAACCTTGACCAGCTGCGGCGCGACCAGCATAAGTACCACGCCGCTGATAACACCGCCGATCATGGAACCGGTGGTGGAGACGCCCAAAGCCTTCAGGCCTTTGCCCTGCTTGGTCAGCTCATAGCCGTCGATGGCGGTCGCCGCCGACGCCGGTGTTCCGGGCGTGTGGATGAGGATAGCCGAAAAGCTGCCGCCATACACCGCGGAGCAATATACCGCCGCCAGCATCACCATGGAAGGAACGGTATCCATTGTGTAGGTAATGGGAATCAACAGGGACATACCCATGGTAGCGCTGAGCCCGGGCAAGGAGCCGACAAGCAGGCCACCGAAGGTACCAACCACCAGGGCCAGCAGCGTCTGCAGGCTGAGCAGCTCAGAAATGATCGCTTGCATCCTTTGCGCCCTCCTTTACAATAAGAAACCGTAGGGCATGGGAACCCCCAGCTGTATGGTGAACAGCCAGTAGAGGAAAACCAGCAGCACTGCAGTGACCAGCACCAACGTTTTGACGGAGCGGATCCCCATGTAGACCATCATTGCCAGCGTTACCACCAATGTGGTGGTATAAAATCCCA
>JBJEYG010000326.1:0-3965 GCA_051886555.1 Gemmiger sp. | reverse complement strand
GGTGTAATATTCATACCATCCGGCAGGGGATGCAAGCAGTTGCCGGGGCAACAAAAATGCGGCAGGCTGTCCCTACAGCCTGCCGCATGGCGATTGAATTGCGCGATCAGCCTTTTGCCACGCTGGAACGCACCAGCGCGCGGCGCAGGCGCGCCTGGGCAAGCTCCAGCTCCCTCTCGTCCAGGTTTTTTTGGGCAAGCAGTTCCTCGGCGCGTTTTCGGCTGGCCTCGGCGCGGGCCTTGTCAATCTGATCGGCCCATTCCCAGGTGGTGGCGATCAGGCGTACTTTGCCTTCCTGCACACTGAGCATACCGCCCATGCAGGCGGCGTGGCGGGTGGAACCGTCCTCCGACACGATATGGGCGTCGCCCATGCCCAGCGCGGTGCAATAGTCGCAGTGGCGGGCCAGAATGGCCACGTCGCCCGCGATGGTACGGCACACCAGACGCACAGCCTCGCCGTCAAAGGCGCAGCCGTCGGGGGTCACGACCCGAAGTTGGAAAGTCTCCATCCTAGAGCCTCCTTCCTCAGGCGTTCTTGGCCTTGGCGAACACGTCGTCGATGGTACCGGCCATCAGGAAGCAGCTCTCGGGGATGTGGTCGCACTCGCCGCCCAGAATCATCTTGAAGCCGCGCAGCGTTTCCTTCAGCGGCACGTACTGGCCGGGCATGCCGGTGAACTGCTCCGCCACATGGAAGTTCTGCGACAGGAAGCGCTGCACCTTGCGGGCGCGGTTGACGGTCATCTTGTCTTCCTCGCTCAGTTCGTCCATACCCATGATGGCGATGATGTCCTGCAGTTCTTTATAGCGCTGCAAAACGCGCTGCACGGCACGGGCCACTTCGTAATGCTCCTGACCGACCACCTCGGGGCTGAGGATGCGGCTGGTGGAATCCAGCGGATCCACGGCGGGGTAAATGCCCTGGGAGGAAATGGCACGGCTCAGAACGGTGGTGGCGTCCAGATGGGTGAAGGTGGTGGCGGGGGCGGGGTCGGTCAGGTCGTCAGCGGGCACATAGACAGCCTGAACCGACGTGATGGAGCCTTTGCGGGTGGAGGTAATGCGCTCCTGCAGAGCGCCCATCTCGGTGGCCAGCGTGGGCTGGTAGCCGACGGCGGAGGGCATGCGGCCCAGCAGTGCCGATACCTCGGAGCCTGCCTGGGTGAAGCGGAAAATGTTGTCGATGAACAGCAGCACGTCTTGATTCTTCACGTCGCGGAAGTATTCCGCCATGGTCAGGCCGGACAGCGCCACGCGCATACGTGCTCCCGGCGGCTCGTTCATCTGGCCGTAGACCAGCGCCGTTTTGTTGATAACGCCGCTCTCGGTCATTTCGCCGTACAGGTCGTTGCCTTCACGGGTGCGCTCGCCGACGCCGGTGAACACCGAGTAACCGTTGTGCTCGGTGGCGATGTTGTAGATCAGCTCCTGGATCAGGACCGTCTTGCCGACGCCGGCGCCGCCGAACAGGCCGATCTTGCCGCCCTTGGCGTAGGGACAGATCAGGTCGACGACCTTGATGCCGGTCTCAAGAATCTCAGTGGTGGACTCCTGCTCGTCAAAGGCAGGGGCGGGACGGTGGATGGGCCAGCGCTCCTCGGTGTGAGGGGCGGGCTTGTTGTCCACCGGTTCGCCCAGCAGGTTGAACACGCGGCCCAGACATTCCTCGCCGACAGGCACAGTGATGGGGCCGCCGGTGTCCACTGCCTCGGCGCCGCGCACCAGACCGTCGGTACCGGACATGGCGATGCAGCGCACCACATTGTCGCCAATGTGCTGCGCGACTTCCACCACTAGCTTTTGGCCGTGGTTGTCCAGTTCGATGGCGTGGTTCAGCTCGGGCAGGTGTTCCTCAGGGAACTGGATGTCCAGAACAGGGCCGGTGATCTGCACCACCCGGCCAATGTTTTTCTCTGGCATGAACTCAACTCCATTTCTTTATGAGTTTGAAAGCGTAAAAGAGGGTGCGGCGGGGGCCGAAACCACGGCCCCGCTGCCGTCTCAGGTTTTGAGAAAGCGGACGTCCGAAGCGGGGATCCCTTCTTCGTCCGTCACATACCGCTCCGCCCGTACCCGAAGACCGTACTTTTCCCGCAGGGCGGCGATCGTCGCCATCATGGGGGAGGCGTGGTGCACGTCAAGGGCGTGCTGATCTTTCCACGCGTCGATCAGCAGGACGGTTTCCGGGTCATCCATCGGGAAAAAGTAGGCGTAGCGCTCGTTGCCGTCCTCCGCACGGATGCGGCCGGCGGTTCCGCTGCGCTCCATCTCCTCGGCAAAGCGGCGGGCACTGCCGCCGGTGCCGGTATAGTACAGATTGACTACGATGCTCATGCGGGTACTCCTCCTGGCGGGCAGACACAGGATCTGCGGTGGTTACTGCTCCGCACCGGCCACGATCTCGGTGATCTCCTGGGTGATGGCGGCCTGACGTGCGCGGTTGTAATACAGGTTCAGATTTTCGATCATCTCGGTGGCGTTCTTGGTGGCGGAATCCATCGCCGTGCGGCGCGCGCCCAGTTCGCTGGCCACGCTCTCGCAGATGGCGCCATACACCACGCCCGCCATATACTCGGGAATGATGGCGTTGAACACTTCCTCGCTGTTCGGCTCATACAGCATCAGGTCACGCCGGTCGGTGCTGCGCCCGGGCTTCTCAAAGGGAAGTACGGACAGCAGCATGGGCGTCTGGGTGAGCATGGAGACGAACTGCGTAAAGCCGATCTTGATCTCGTCATAGGCCCCGTCCAGAAAACCCTGTGCCAGCAGCTTGGACAGCTGGAAACAGTCGCTCACCGACAAATCGCCCACAATGGCGAAGGCGTCGGTGACCAGCGGCACGCCCAGACGGTTGAAATGCTCCACCGCCTTTTTGCCGATGGGCAGCACGGTGTAATCTTTCCCGGCGGCGTCCGCCTCGATGCGCTTGAACATGTTGGCGTTGTAGCCGCCCGCCAGCCCGCGGTCGCCCGCGATGACCACATAGCAGGTGCGTTTGACCTCCCGCCTGGCCATGTAGGGGCTGGTAAATTCGGTGTTGGAGGCGGCAATGTTGAACAGCGTCTCGTACAGCGTCTCAAAATAGGGCCGGCTCTGTTCCACACGCTCCTTGGCGCGCCGCAGCTTGGAGGAAGCCACCAGTTCCATCGCCTTGGTGATCTGCATGGTGCTTTCCACACTTTTGATGCGGAGCTTGATGTCCTTCATGGAAGGCATGTCGGCGCCTCCTTCTTAGTGCGATTTGCAGAATGCTTCGGTGTAGGCGGTCAAAACGGCCTTGAGGGCATTCTCGGTGTCCGGCTTCAGATCGCCGGTGGTGCGGATGGTATCCATCACGGCAGCGGCCGCCGCATCGGCGTCGGCGTACTCATACAGCCCGCGCTCGTACTCGGCAATGTCGGCCACAGCCACATCCTTGAGGAAATCGTGGGTGGTAGCGTACAGAATGGCCACCTGCTTTTCCACCGGTACGGGACTGTTGCGGTTCTGCTTGAGCACCTCCACAATGCGCTCGCCCTGGGCCAGACGGGCCTTGGTATCGGCGTCCAGATCGGAGCCGAACTGAGCGAAGCTCTGCAGCTCGCGGTACTGGGAGTAGATCAGCTTCAGCGTGCCGGCGACCTTCTTCATCGCCTTGATCTGGGCGTTGCCGCCGACGCGGGACACCGAAATGCCGGGGTTGACGGCGGGCATGATGCCTGCGTGGAACAGCTCGGTCTCCAGGAAGATCTGGCCGTCGGTGATGGAGATGACGTTGGTGGGGATATAGGCCGAAACGTCGCCGGCCTGCGTCTCAATGATGGGCAGCGCCGTGAGCGAGCCGCCGCCCTTCTCGTTGCTGAGCTTGGCCGCGCGCTCCAGCAGGCGGGAGTGCAGATAGAAAACGTCGCCGGGGTATGCTTCACGTCCCGGCGGACGGCGGATCAGCAGCGACAGCGCACGGTAGGCCACCGCGTGCTTGGA
>JBJEYG010000325.1:0-3967 GCA_051886555.1 Gemmiger sp. | reverse complement strand
CGTTCTGGTGCTTTTTGAAAATATTCGGGCAACGCAATATTGCACGGCTGGGAAGTGCTCTGTATACGCTGTCGCATTATCGCCTGGTAAATCTCTATACGCGTACCGCGGTAGGCGAATACACGGCGATGACCTTTTTGCCGTTGGTGGTTTATGGATTATGGCTGCTTTATGCGCAAACCGACCGGCTGAAGGAGCATAAAAACGTTTGGATCCTTCTTGCGGCAGCGTTCAGCGCGATCCTTCAAAGCCATATGATAACCATGGAACTGACTTGCCTGTGTACTCTTGTGTGCTGCCTGCTCATGTGGAAAAAAACGCTTCGCCCGCAGGTGCTGCGGATTTGGGTGAAGGCGGTTGCCGCAACTGTCCTGGCAAACCTGTGGTTCCTGGTGCCGTTTTTGTCGGCGCTGTCAACAGGGCTTTACTCTGCAATTCAGGCAACCGGCGTGCAGGAGGGGGGAATTACGCCCGCGATGCTTTTTGCCTACGATAACCGTCCAACGATCGGTGCGGCGCTTTTGGCCGGAAGCGGAGCGTTTCTTTATTGTCTGACAGCAATCGGAAGGGATGAGGGAAAAGAGTGGAAACTGGGCCTTTTTGCGCTGGGGTTCGGCGGTTTTGCCTGCGCGGCATCTACAAACTGGTTCCCATGGAATGAAACAACAAAATTGGGTGTGATTGGCATATGCATGAGGGTGATTCAATTTCCATGGCGATACTTGTCGGTCGCTACCGTTGCATTAACGGTTGTGACGCTGTGTGCAGCCAGGATCCTGGCGAAAACGCATGCACGCAATTTCAGGCGCGCCGCAGGTATCTGTCTCGCGGTTACTTGCCTGAGTGTCTGGATGTTTTATTCCCAAACAATTCCGCAAATGGAAACCGCATATCTGGGCGATCCTTCACAAATTATGTATCAAAATCCTCATACCAACTTAGCGTACTCCATGGACAACTTATATATTCCGGAAACCGCGAAAGCGACCATGAATGATTTCCAAAGTGATGCGCCCACGAACGTTCAGATCAATAAGATTTCCAGGGAGAACGGCATTCTTTTGTTTGATTGCGCAGTTGTGGATCCGACCCGGGAAGGATACATGGAGGTACCGCTGCTTTATTATCCCGGCTACCGTGTTTTGAATGAGGATACACCAACCTTTTTATCCGACCACGGTCTGGTGGGAGTAGTGGTTCCCGCCGGATATTCCGGGACATTGCAGGTGGCATTCCGGGAACCGAAGAGATGGAGGCTGGCGGATCTGATTTCGCTGATCACGATACTGGGGATTGCGTGCCGCATGGTCTGCCGACCGGTGCAAGGCGCGGGAAATAAAAAACGGTTGTCCATCTGACGGGCACTTGCGCCATTCCGCCAAATCTAGTATAGTAATCATAGGTAAGGAAACAAACCGTGCCGCAGCACGGATGGATAAAGGAGAAACCACTTATGCGTTACTGCAAACGATGCACCATGCCGGACACCCGTCCCGGCATCACCTTTGACGAGGAGGGCGTCTGCAGCGCCTGCCGCCATTATGAGAGCCGCAAGAACATCGACTGGGACGCCCGCTTCAAGGAATTTGAGGCGCTGTGCGACAAATACCGCGGCTGTAACGGCCCCGGCGGCTACGACTGTGCGGTGGCGGTGTCCGGTGGTAAGGACAGCCACTTCCAGGTCTGGATGCTCAAGGAAGTCATGCACATGAACCCCATTCTGTTCAGCGTGGAGGATAATTTCCCCATGACCCAGGCGGGCATCCATAACCTCAAGAACATCAGCGAGGAGTTCGGGTGCACCATTATTTCCTGCAAGCCCAACATCAAAGTGCAGAAGATCCTGATGCGCAAATTCTTTGAAAAGTACGGCAAGCCCACCTGGTATGTGGATCGTTTGATCTATACCTTCCCGCTGCACATGGCCGCAAAATTCAATACCCCCTTGCTTTGCTACGGCGAGAACGTCAGCTTTGAATACGGCGGCGGCAACGATAAGGAGACCTACTCCGCCAAGGATCAGATCGAAAACGGCGTGGCCGTCGGGTTCCCCATGGAAGAGCTGGTGGGCGACGGGGTTACCGAGAAGGACCTTTCGCTGACGCTGGCCCCTGATGCCGAGGAACTGAAAAAGCTCGATCCTTTCTATATGAGCTATTTTGTGCCCTGGAACAGCTACAAGAACTACCAGATTGCCAAAGCGCACGGATTCCACGACCTGACCCATGAGTGGGACCGTACCCACCACGCCGAGAACTTTGACCAGATCGACTCCCGCGCCTACCTGGTGCATTCCTGGCTGAAGTATCCCAAGTTTGGCCATGCGGCGGCCACCGACTATACCGCCCGCTACATTCGCTATGGTATGATGACCCGCGAGGAAGCTATCCCCATCATCAAGGAGCGGGACGGCAAGCTGGACCCGCTGTGCGTGCGGGATTTCTGCGAGTTCTGCGGCTACACCGAAAGTGAGTTCTGGGCGATTCTGGATAAGTTCTACAACCGTGACCTGTTTGAAAAGAACGAGTACGGCGAGTGGGTGCTCAAACACCCCATCTGGGAGGAATAATTCATGGTGAAGCATGTGATTCTGTGGAAACTGAAGGAGGAGCTTTCCCCCGAAGAAAAGGCCGCTGTCAAAGCGGGCATCAAGGAGGGGCTGGAGGGCCTTGCCGGCCGGATCCCGGGCCTTTTGGAGATCCATGTCAATACCGACGCGCTGTCCACTTCCAATGCCGACCTGATGCTGGATTCCACATTCACCGACGAGGCCGCCCTCAGGGGCTATTCCGTCCATCCTGCCCATGTGGCGGTGGCAGACGGCAAGGTGCGCCCGTATACCGCGCAGCGCACCTGCCTGGATTATCGCGTTTGACCACCCGCCTTTTTGGCAAACCTGCCCCTTGCATCCTGATGCGGGGTATGGTATAATTCGTTAGAACGGCAAAGGCGCCGTCCGCTTGGGGGATTGTATCCCTGCGGACGGCGCCTTCCCTTTTTGGTGTAAAAGACAGGAATTACGAAAATAGATTTGGAGTGAATACTATGGACAAACTGCCGCGTTACGTTGACATCGACTATTCCAAATACGCACCTGACATTCCCGAAGACCAGCTGGAGGCTTACTACGGCCTGCCCAAGCACGTGCAATTTTGCAAGGAATGTGTGATGAGCAACCAGAAACCCAACTCCTGCTATGAGTTTGAGCATACACGGGACAGTATCAAAAAAACAATGGTCATTCAGGAGGACAGCGTCTGCGATGCCTGCCATGCCTGCCACAACAAGACCAATCATACCATCGACTGGGCCGAGCGTGAGCGTGAGCTGCGCGATCTGTGCGACCAGTACCGCAAAAATGACGGCAGCTATGACTGCCTGGTGCCGGGCTCCGGCGGTAAGGACAGCTTCTACGCCGCGCACCTGCTGAAATACAAGTACGGTATGCACCCGCTCACCGTCACCTGGGCGCCGCATATCTACACCCCCTGGGGATGGGAGAACATGCAGGCCTGGATTCACGCCGGGTTTGACAACTATCTGTGCACCCCTAACGGCCAGACCCATCGGCTGCTGACCCGCCTTGCCACCGAAAACCTGTTCCATCCCTTCCAGCCATTCATTCTGGGCCAGAAGCAGCTTGCCCCCAAGATGGCTGCCAAGTTCGGCATTCCGCTTGTGTTCTATGGCGAGAACGAAGCCGAGTTCGGCAATCCCATCGCCGACAACAACTCGGCGCTGCGCGACGAACATTTCTTCGCCGTCAATGATTACGATCACATCTTCCTGGGAGGTGTCAGCCTGCGGCAGCTGGAGGAGGATTATAAGGTGGACAAGGCCGACCTGGCCATCTACCTGCCCAGCGAAACCTCCGACCTGGAGAAAAACCACATTCAGGTGCGGTATCTGGGCTACTACGAGAAGTGGCATCCCCAGGGCGCTTACTATTACGCGGTCGAGCACGGCG
>JBJEYG010000324.1:0-3978 GCA_051886555.1 Gemmiger sp. | reverse complement strand
AAGCCGCTGGCCGCCTTGCTGGGTGCACTGGACGCGCAGATGGGCCTGGGCATTGCAGCCATCGGCGGCAAAGACAGTATGTCCGGCAGCTTTGAGAATCTGGACGTGCCTTCCACGCTGGTCAGCTTCGCCACGGCCATTGGCCGCACCGGCGATGTGGTCAGTTCGGAATTCAAAAAGGCCAACAGCAGCGTGGTTATTTTGAAGCCCCAGTATAAAGATGGTCTGCCGGAGATCGGCAGCCTGCTCTCCATCTACAAAGCGGTGGAGCAGATGATGGATGAGGGCAAGGTTCTGGCCGCTTATACCCCCGGCTTCGGTGGTGTGGCCGAGGCACTGTTCAAGATGTGCGCCGGCAACCATGTGGGTCTGCTGCTGGACAAGACGGTGGATCTGGATAAACTGTTTGAGCCCTGCTACGGCGCTATCATTCTGGAACTTCTGGATCCTGCAGCCGGGCAGTTCCTGGGCTTTACGACGGTGGAATACACCATCCGCACCCCCGGCGAGACCATTGATCTGGCCAGGCTGCAGGAGCTGTGGGAAGCCAAACTGGAACCGGTGTTCCCCTACCGCAAGCCCGGCGATGCAGTGCCGGCCATCAGTCAGTCCTACAACTGCTTCCAGCGCAAGGCCCCTGCGGTGCGCCTTGCCACACCGCGCGTGATCATCCCGGTATTTCCCGGCACCAACTGTGAATATGATACTGCCCGTGCCTTCCGCCGTGCCGGCGGTGATCCGCATGTGCTGGTGCTGAAAAATCTGACTCCCGCCGACGTGGCCGAGAGCTGCGAAGCACTGGTAAAGGAAATTGACCAGGCACAGATCCTGATGCTGCCGGGCGGTTTCTCCGGCGGCGACGAACCGGACGGCAGCGCAAAGTTTATTACAGCGTTCTTCCGTTCCCCCGCGGTGGCCGACGCAGTGAACCGTCTGCTGAACCAGCGCGACGGCCTGGCCCTGGGTATCTGCAACGGTTTCCAGGCACTGATCAAGTTGGGGCTGGTTCCCTACGGTGAGATCCGTCCCATCACCGAAAACGACCCTACCCTGACCTTCAACACCATCGGCCGCCATCAGAGCATGTTGGTACGCACCCGCATTGCCAGCAACAAGAGTCCCTGGCTGAGCGAGTGCGATGTGAACGACGAACACCTGATTGCCATCAGCCACGGCGAAGGCCGGTTCGTCTGCGAACCGCAACTGCTGCAGCAGCTGATCGATAACGGCCAGGTGGCCACCCAGTATGTGGATCTGAACTGCGTACCCACCATGGACCTGCGCTACAATCCCAATGGCAGCGTTATGGCCATCGAGGGCATCACCAGCCCGGACGGCCGCGTGCTGGGTAAGATGGGCCACAGCGAGCGCAGCGGCGATCTGCTTTACAAGAATGTCACCGGCGACAAGTATCAGCCGCTGTTTGAAGGCGGCGTGAACTACTTCAAGCTGTAACGCGAACAATAAAAAGGAGTTTTTTATGGCACACGACCGTTATATTTCTCCCTTCTCCACCCGGTATGCCTCCGACGAAATGCAATACATTTTCTCGGATGACAACAAGTTCCGTACCTGGCGCCGCCTGTGGATCGCATTGGCCAAAGCCGAACAGCGTCAGGGGCTGGACATCACCGACGAGCAAATCGCCGAGCTGGAAGCTCACAAAGACGACATCAATTATGAGGAAGCCGCGGCCCGCGAAAAACTGGTGCGTCATGACGTGATGAGCCATGTTTATGCCTACGGCCTGCAGTGCCCCAAGGCAAAAGGGATCATTCATCTGGGCGCCACCAGCTGCTATGTGGGTGACAACACCGATGTGATCGTGATGCGCCAGGCACTGCTGCTGGTGCGGAAAAAACTGATTGGCGTGATTGCCAATCTGGCGGATTTTGCCGTACAGTACAAAGACATGCCCTGTCTGGCTTACACCCACTGCCAGCCCGCTCAGCTCACCACCGTAGGCAAGCGCGCCACCTTGTGGATGAATGAGTTCTATATGGACGTGCAGGAGATCGAGCATCAACTGTCCCAGCTGGCGCTGCGCGGCGTCAAAGGCACCACCGGTACACAGGCCAGCTTTATGGAACTGTTCGGCGGTGACTCTGCCAAGGTGCGCGCCGTGGAGGCCGACGTCTGCGCCCAGATGGGTTTTGACAAGGTCGTTCCGGTCTGCGGGCAGACGTACAGCCGCAAGGTGGACTACAACGTGCTTTCCGCCGTGGCGGGAATCGGGCAGAGTGCCATGAAGATGGCCACTGACATCCGTCTGCTGGCCAACTTCAAGGAGATGGAGGAGCCGTTTGAAAAGAACCAAATTGGTTCCTCCGCCATGCCCTACAAGCGCAATCCCATGCGCTGCGAGCGCATCTGTGCGCTGGCCCGCTATCTGATGGTGGACGTGCTGAATCCTGCCATGACCAGCGGTACCCAGTGGTTTGAGCGCACGTTGGACGATTCTGCCAACAAGCGTATCTCGATGGCTGAAGGCTTCCTGGCCGCCGACGCCATTCTGAACATCCTGCTGAATGTTTCGGACGGCCTGGTGGTTTACCCTAAAGTCATCCGCAGCCGCGTGATGGCTGAGCTGCCCTTTATGGCCAGCGAGAATATCATGATGAAGGCCGTCAAGAAAGGCGGCGACCGCCAGGAGCTGCATGAGCGTCTGCGGGAGCACGCGGTGGCCGCGGCTGCCGTTGTCAAGCAGGAAGGCATGCCCAACGATATGATTGCCCGCGTGGAAGCGGACCCTGCGTTTGGCTTGAGCCGCGAGGAGATCGAAGCGGAGCTGTCGCCGGAAGCTTTCACCGGCCGCGCGCCTCAGCAGGTGGAGGAGTTCCTGACGGAGGTCATCCGCCCGCTTCTCGCCGCAAACGCCGACGCCGTGGGCCAGAAAGCGGAACTGAGCGTATAACGGCTCCGCCGGACGGCATACAGATTGTTTTGCATCATCCCGCCCTGCCGCTGTGCCGGGCGGGATGCTTTTTCCCGCAAAACTGCCGCACATTGCCGATACGTCTTGCAAAACGCGCGGTATCGCGGTAAACTATACTGTACACTTTGTGAATCGCTAAAGGAGAGTTTGCACCCATGAGTGAAAATTGCAACCACGATTGCAGCAACTGCAGCCAAAACTGCGAGAGCCGCGCGCCCCAGCATGAGCCGCCCCACGCCAAAAGCCACATCAAAAAGGTGATCGGCGTCGTGTCCGGCAAGGGTGGCGTGGGCAAAAGTATGACCAGCGCCATGCTGGCAGTTTCCATGCGGCGGCTTGGCCATACTGCCGGTGTGCTGGACGCCGATATTACCGGCCCGTCCATTCCCAAGCTGTTCGGCGTTCACGGCCCGGCAACCGGCACCGAGGAAGGCATCTACCCGGTGAAGAGCCGCACCGGTATTGATGTAATGAGCATCAACCTGCTGCTGGAGGACGAGGAAGCTCCCGTCGTATGGCGCGGCCCGGTGATTGCCGGCGCAGTCAAACAGTTCTGGCAGGATGTGATCTGGGAGGATGTGGACTTTCTGTTCGTCGATATGCCTCCGGGAACGGGCGACGTGCCTCTGACCGTGTTCCAGACGCTGCCTGTGGACGGCATCGTGATCGTGTCCAGCCCGCAGGAACTGGTCAGCATGATCGTGGGCAAGGCAGTACAGATGGCCAAAATGATGAACGTGCCTATTTTGGGTATTGTGGAGAACATGAGCTACGCGATCTGCCCCGACTGCGGCAGGCATATCAACGTATTCGGTGACAGTCATGTGGACGAGACGGCTGCCAAGTATGGTCTGCCGGTGCTGGCAAAAATGCCCATTGATCCTGACCTGGCACAAGAAGCCGACGCGGGCATGATCGAAGCTTTTGCGGGCGACTACCTGGATGGTGCCGCCGCAGCGGTCGCCGGGCTGCTGAAAGCGTAAATTGAGGGGCGCCTTGCCGCCCTTGAACGTTTAACGCATTTGGAGGTATGTAAAATGAAA
>JBJEYG010000323.1:0-3991 GCA_051886555.1 Gemmiger sp. | reverse complement strand
TGGAGGAAGAGGCACAAGCGCTTTTGCAGGAATTTTTTGCATCCCTGCGAGCGAAGCGTCTGGCGGCGAAAGCGGCTGCGAAAGGGGAGAGCATATGAAACGGACGGTTCTGATTACCGGAGGATCCCGTGGTATCGGCGCGGCAGCTGTGCTGGCGTATGCTGCCGCAGGGTACGACGTGGCGTTTATCTGGCATGCGGATGGGAGCGCTGCACAGCAGGTGGTGCAGCGGGCAAACCGGATGGTGCCGGAACGGAGGGTGGTCGCCATCCGTGCGGATGTAGCTGATTCCGAACAGGTGAATGTTGCCGTCCGGACTGCCGAGCAGCTTCTGGGAGGTGTGGAGGTGCTGGTCTGCAACGCAGGTGTTGCCCAACAAAAATTGTTTACCGACATCACGGATGACGATTGGCGGAAGATCATGGGCGTGGACCTGGACGGTGCATTTTACTGCTGCCGCGCGGTATTACCCGGTATGATCCACAACAAATACGGCCGTATCCTGCTGGTGTCCAGTATGTGGGGACAGACCGGCGGAAGCTGTGAGGCGCATTACAGCGCTGCAAAAGCCGGTGTGATCGGTCTGTGTAAGGCACTCGCCAAGGAGGAAGGCCCTTCCGGGATCACGGTCAACTGTGTTGCGCCCGGCGTGATCGAGACAGACATGATGGTATCTTTTTCTGAGGAGGACAAGATTGCTCTTGCAGAGGAGACGCCGGTAGGACGGCTGGGGACCCCACAGGAGATTGCCCGTACGCTGGTGTTTCTTTCTTCTCCGGAGGCTGGATATATCACTGGTCAGGTAATCGGACAAAACGGCGGTCTGGTTATTTGAAGCGCGGGGATCGCAAACATATTTCCCCCTTCCCGCATACTATGCAAACAGGGAAGGGGGAACTTTCATATGCCAACTATCTATCAATCCGGGATCGATGTTTCCCGCTACCAGGGCAATGTCAACTGGTCCAACGTGGCGGCCGCAGGCAAACAGTTTGCCATTGTGCGCCTCGGCTCAACCAATTCCAGCGGTCTGTATGTAGATCCCTATTTCTTGCAGAATGTCAATGGTGCTCATTCGGCAGGGCTGCGGGTGGGCGCATACTATTACACCTACGCCAAAACGCAGGCCGCAGTCGCGCAAGAGCTTGACCTTTTCCTCAACGCGCTGGAAGGGTTGAAGCTGGAATATCCTGTGTTTGTGGATGTAGAGGAAACTACGCTTTCCTCCATTGGACGCGCACAGCTAACAAACCTGGTCAAATATGCGATGGACATTCTCCGTCAGCGTAAATGGTATTCGGGCTGGTATTCCTATACAAACTTCATCAACAATTATCTGAATGCGGGCGCTTTGGCCGATTATCCGCTTTGGGTTGCGGATTACCGTTCCACGTTGGGATACACCGGCAGCTATACGATGTGGCAGTATTCCAGCACCGGGAAAGTGAACGGAATTTCCGGCGCCGTGGATCTGAACTACTCCTATACCGACTTTTTGCCGGAAATCCAAGCTGGAGGCTTCAATGGATATGGGGCCTCCGGCCCTGATATGGTAAAAGTGGACGGGTACGAACTGCAGGTGTTCGGAACTCAGACGGAATATTTCTACGGCGCCAATCTTAACGATATTGCAGGCTATCTGCCGCTGGGCAACTATACGGTTACCGCAATTTCCAACGGGCCCTATAACGGGTATGACTGGGTAACCTTCCTCTACAACAATGCCGAATACTGGACCGTGCTTTTGGATGACCGGAATCGACTGATTGCAGCCGGTTCCGGAGGGACAGATTGTACCGAGTGCCAGAATCAGCTCGCTGCGGCGAACGCCAAGATTGAAGCGGCCAAAGCGGCGCTTCAATAAAAAACAGCCATGTAACATAACGTTACATGGCTGTTTTTGGAGCGGGTTACGAGTCTCGAACTCGCCACCTACTGCTTGGGAAGCAGTCACTCTACCGGATGAGCTAAACCCGCTTAACGTGACTATTATAACTCAGACGGGTTTAAATGTCAATCCATTCGCCGGAAAAGACGTAAAATCAACCTGGTTCGCAGAAATCCTGCGGTGTTTGTCGGGAATGGCGGGCCTGATAAGCACGGTACTCACGATACCAGCACTGTGGACACAGACTTTCGTACTCCACTTTGTCCACCGTGTCAATGGCGATCTGCTCACCTTCAAACACAAATTCGCCGTTGACTTTTCGGCCGTTGCACAATGCTTTGCGCCCACAGGCGCAGATGGTTTTCATCTCCTCAATGGTGTGCGCAAGTTCCAGCAAGCGGGTGGAACCGGGGAAGCCACGCAGCATAAAATCCGCCCGAAGGCCATAACAGATTACCGGTACCGACAGATCCACCGTTACCCGGAACAATTCTTCCGCCTGAGCCGGTGTGAAAAATTGGCTTTCGTCGCACAACACGCAAGCCGGGGCGCCGTGGGCGGTGCAATCCTGTTGAACCAGTGCGAATACATCCATATCAGGAGTGACAAGGCGATCGACTTTACACCAGGCTCCCAGACGGGAAACAATGGTGTCGCCGCCCTTTGTGTCAATGGAGGGCTTGAGGATCAGTACCCGCATGCCGCGCTCTTTATAATTGTGGGCTACCTGAAGCAGCGCGGTGGTTTTTCCGCTGTTCATGGCGCCGTATCGAAAATATAGCTTTGCCATTTTACAGATCCCTTCGACGCTTACTGATTGCGCAGGCGGTAGCCGAGGCTCATCAGGCTGTCGCCGAGATGGACATTCTCCACCGTGACACCGGGGTAGGAAACCGAAAGATCGTAGTGACTGAAATTCCAGAATCCACGGATACCCAATTCGACCAGTTCGCCGGAGACTTCCCGTGCACCCTGGCGGGGCAAACAGAGTACGGCAACTTCAGGGTGATACTCCTCACAAAAAGGCTCCAGCTCGCTTAAGGGCAGCACCGTCACATCGGTACCGTGCAGCTGCTGGCCTACCAGATCAGGGTTGATGTCAAAAGCGCCGATCAGACGATACCCATTGGTGTCGCGCATAATAAAGCTGGACACCGCGTTGCCCAGCCGGCCGGCACCAATCAGAATGGTGGGCAGACGTTCGCCGTCGCCAAACAGTAATTTGCCAATCTCGTTCAGCAGAACATCCACTTTATAGCCAATGCCCTGTTGGCCAAAACCTCCGAAGCAGTTGAAGTCCTGGCGAACCTGGCTGGCGGTGGTTCCCATCATGCGGGCAAGTTCGCTGGAGGACACTTTGTCCTGGCCGTCCTGCTTCAGATTGTTCAGATAACGATAATATTTGGGGAGCCGTTTGATTACAGGCAGAGAAGCTTTCCCTTGCGTGGCCATGCGTGATACCTCTTCTCATTAGTTTCAATGCGTTAATTATATGTCAAATCAACAGCTCTTGTCAATTTTTTGCCGAACTTTTTGGCTTGCTTGCGAAAAAACGTTTCAATTTTTGGGCATACTGCATCAAAAGGGAGGCAACGTCATGCAAAAACAAACCAAAAAAGACAGCGCGTCGGTAGAACAAAAGCGGCTGGAGCACGATCTTGTATTGGACAGTGGAATTGTTGCGTCCACAAAGGGACGCCATGCCATTCATTGTCTGACGGTAATCGGTACCATTGAAGGGCATACACTTGCACCGGAAACACAAAAGACAACCAAGTATGAGCATGTGATCCCGCAGTTGGTGGATATTGAGGAAGATCCGGAGATTGAAGGCCTGCTGGTGGTGCTGAATACGGTGGGCGGTGATGTGGAAGCCGGACTGGCGCTGGCGGAGCTGATCGCCGGTGTCAGCAAGCCGAGCGCAACGCTGGTTCTGGGCGGCGGGCATTCCATTGGCATTCCGCTGGCGGTTTCGGCGCGTAAGAGCTTTATTGTGCCCACCGCTACCATGACGGTGCATCCTGTCCGTCACTCCGGCATGGTGCTGGGCGTGCCCCAGACAATGCGCTATTTTGAGCATATGCAGGAGCGCATTGTGGGGTT
>JBJEYG010000322.1:0-4010 GCA_051886555.1 Gemmiger sp. | reverse complement strand
ACGGCATCATGCTGGCAGGGTATTACCAGTATTTTGACAGCGATCGCATTCAGATCCTGGGACTGACCGAAATTTCGTATTTGCAGGAACTGGACGAGAGCTTGCGCCGTACCCATCTGGAAAAGCTGTTCTCCTTTGTTCCGCCTGCGGTCATCGTATCCCGCGGGATTGAACCGCTGCCGGAAATGTTGGAATTTGCCCGGAAATATGAGGTGCCTTTGCTGCTTTCCAGCGAAATGACTTCCACGTTGATGAGTTCGCTGATTACGACATTGAACGTGGAACTCGCTCCGCGTATTACCCGCCACGGCGTTCTGGTGGAAGTATATGGTGAAGGAATTCTGATTCTGGGAGATTCCGGCGTCGGAAAAAGTGAAACTGCCATTGAGCTGGTCAAGCGTGGACATCGCCTGATCGCTGACGATGCGGTGGAACTGCGCAAAGTGTCCAGCCGAAAGATTATGGGGTGCGCGCCGGAAAATATCCGCCATTTTATTGAACTGCGCGGCATAGGCATTATCAACGTAGCCCGGTTGTTTGGCATCGGCGCGGTTAAAAGCAGCGTGGAAGTGGAAATGGTTGTGATCCTGGAGCCCTGGGACCGCACCAAAAATTATGACCGGACCGGTTTGGAAAACGACTGCTACGATATTTTGGGCGTAAAAATCCCCAGTATGCTGATTCCTGTCATGCCTGGGCGGAATCTGGCTGTCGTGCTGGAAACGGCTGCCATGAACAACCGTCAAAAGGAAATGGGCTACAACGCGGCCAAGGAGTTATTGATGCAGCTGGGGCTGCAAAACGATATCGGTATGTAAGAGGCAGGTATGAAATATCAACTGGTTGCGGATCTGCATACCCATACACTGTGCGCCACACATGCCTTCAATCCTTATACCGAGATGGCACGTCAGGCGGTGCAGCTTGGCTATGCGGTGCTGGCCATTACAGATCACGGCCCCGCGATGCCGGATGCGCCTCACAACTGGCACTTCGGCAATCTGCGCGCCATTCCACGCCAGGTGGAAGGCGTTGTAATACTGCGCGGTGCGGAAGCCAACGTGGTGGATGTAAACGGCGGTCTGGATTTCACTGCACGGGAACTGGCCGGGATGGAATGGGTGGTGGCATCCATTCATAGCCCGTGCGTTCCCGGTTTGCTGAGCGAACGGGAAGCAACGCGCCTTTGGCTTGCGGTTGCCGAGAATCCTTCCGTAGACTGTATCGGTCATTCAGAACAGCAGAATTACAAATATGATTACGACCTGGTGACGAAAGCGTTTGCCCGAAATCATAAGGTTGTTGAGATCAACGGGAATTCGTTTACGGTTCGTAAAGATGGAATCCCCAATATGCGCGCGCTTCTGCTGGCCTGCCGGAAAAACGGCTGTAAAATTGCGTTGGATTCGGATGCGCATTCTGTTATGCAGATGCGGGACAACACTGCGCGGCTGCTCACGCTTTTGGAGGAAGTTGATTTTCCGCCGGAACTGGTGGTCAACGGAAGCTGTGAGAATTTGATAGCGGAACTGAAACTGCACGGCCGAACCTGTGCAGAAGAAATCGGAGGAATCCTATTATGATGAAATACACCATTGGTATCGATCTTGGCGGCACTACCATGACGGCAGGCCTTGTGGATGCGGACTACAATCTTGTGGGTAAGCTGACGTGGGAAACCCGGCTGCCCCGGCCGGCACAGGATCTGGAAAATGCGCTGGCTGACTTGTGCAAAGCAGTTTGCAGACAGTGTAAAGCAGATCTTTCGGAGGTCCGTTATGTAGGCATCGGTACGCCTGGCAGTGTAAATTTCACCACCGGCTTTGTAGGATATAACACCAACTTCAACTATTATGACTGGAACCTTGGCCCGGATCTGGAAGCGCTTCTGGGCTGTAAAGTATATGTAGAGAACGACGCCAATGCAGCTGCTTACGGTGAGTACATTGCCGGCGGTGCAAAAGGGTACCGTGATGCTGTGATTATTACGCTGGGAACCGGAATCGGCAGCGGCATCATTCTGGACGGCAAAATTCTGCATGGTTTCAACTTTGCTGCCGGCGAAATGGGCCACACCGTCATTGTCAAAGATGGCCGTCAGTGCAACTGTGGGCGCCGCGGCTGCTGGGAACGTTACGCTTCCGCTCACGCGCTGAGTGAGGACACGAAAGATGCGATGCGCGCAAACCACGAAACTATTATGTGGAAGATCGCTGGTGATTTGGACCACGTAAATGCGAAAACTGCGTTTGACGCCATGCGTGCAGGAGATGCACTTGGCAAGCAGGTGGTGGACAACTGGATGGAGTATGTGGGCTGCGGTATTGCCAATGTGGTGAATACTTTTGAACCCGAGGTCATTTGTATTGGCGGCGGTGTTTCCAAAGAGGGCGAGACGTTGCTTGCTCCGGTGCGCGCGTATGTGGAGAAAGAGACAAAGAATATTACCACCGGACGCATTCCTGTAATCACTGCCTGTGTCTTGCGTAACGACGCAGGTGTGATTGGGGCAGCGGCGCTGGGGGACGCGCAGTAATCGGTATTTTTTGGGGTAGGTAGGGGGAGCTTATGGAAAAACATGCCATTCCGGCGCTGACCGCCGCACTGCGGGAAGCCGGCGTGCCGCTGAGCTGTGCCGAACCGTTAAGCCGTCATACCACCTTCCGAATTGGTGGACGGGCGGCGGTGTTCTGCGAACCGGAGACGGTACCGCAGCTTGTGGGTACGCTGGAGCTGTGCCGCCGGTATGACGTTCCGTACTACCTGTTGGGTAACGGGTCCAATACGTTGTTCGCGGATGAAGGATATAACGGCGCAGTAGTTTCTGTCGGCCGTCCGCTGGGGCGAATCACGGTTTCGGAAAACACTGTTTTTGCGGGGGCAGGTGCATCGTTGGCTGCAGTGTGCAAAGCTGCGCTGGGGGCAAGCCTGGCCGGGCTGGAATTTGCCTACGGAATTCCCGGGTATCTCGGTGGAGCGGTGTATATGAATGCCGGTGCGTATGGCGGCGAGATGAAAGATGTAGTCAAAAACGTTACCTTTCTGGACAGTGGACTGCACTTGCGGACGTTGACCTCCAGCGAGCTGGAATTCGGCTATCGGACCAGCATTTTTGAACGACAGCACTGGTGTATTCTGGAAGCGGAGCTTTGTCTTACACCGGGAGATTCTGCGCAGATCCACGCGCAGATGGAGGAGTTGATGGCCCGCCGCAAAGAAAAACAGCCGCTGGACTATCCTTCCGCAGGCAGTACGTTCAAACGGCCGCAGGGGGCATTTGCAGGTAAACTGATTCAGGATTGCGGTCTGGCCGGTTTCAGGGTGGGCGGCGCTGCCGTCAGTACCAAGCATTGCGGCTTTGTGGTAAATCTGGGCGGTGCAACTTGTGCCGACGTGGTGGAACTGACCGAGCAGGTCAAACAGATCGTGCAGCAAAGAACCGGCTATACGCTGGAGCGTGAAATCCGAGTGGTAAAGTGAGCGGGGGAGCAAAAAGATGAAATTTTTGATCGTGACCGGACTTTCGGGCGCGGGCAAATCCATGGCAGTAAATGCGCTGGAGGATATCGGCTATTTCTGCATTGACAACATTCCTGCAGGACTGATGACTCGTCTGGTGGACTTTGCTTTACAGGGCGGCAGCGAGCTGGAGCGGGTCGCCATCGTTTTGGATGTCCGCGGTTTGCGCACTACCCGGGATGTGGATGAAGCGCTCGCCGCGCTGGATGAAAAAAAGCTCGAATACGATATTCTTTTTCTGGACGCTCGGGATGATGTCATCCGCCGGCGCTACAAAGAGACGCGCCGTATGCACCCGATTTCCATCAGTGATGGGCTGCCCATTGAGGAAGCAATTTCCCGCGAGCGGACAATTCTAAAGCCGTTGCGCGAGCGGGCCAAATATGTAATTGATACTTCCATGCTCACCTCAGCCCAGAACAAGGAACGCATCTGCAGTCTTTTTCTGGGTAAGGGCCAAAGTTCGATGGCACTTACGGTCATGTCGTTCG
>JBJEYG010000321.1:0-4055 GCA_051886555.1 Gemmiger sp. | reverse complement strand
ATTCTGCGCATGGACCAGGATTCCACCAGCCAAAAAAATTCCCATGAGCGTATGCTTGCCCGGTTTGCCAGCCAGGAATATGACATTTTGCTGGGCACACAGATGGTAGCCAAAGGATTGGACTTCCGTAAGGTGACGCTCGTAGGCATACTGGGCATCGACTCCATGCTGTTCGGACAGGGGTTCCGTGCTTATGAAAATGCGTTCAGCCTCATCACACAGGTGGTAGGTCGCGGCGGCCGTGCTGATTTGCCCGGTCGTGCGCTGATCCAGACGGTGGTGCCGGAGCATCCCGTTCTGCAACTGGCTGCCAGACAGGATTACGATGCCTTTTACCGCGAGGAGATCAACTTCCGCAAGTTTGGGCTGTATCCGCCTTTTTGTGCATTGTGTGTGGTAGGTTTTACCGGGCAGAAGGAAGCCGAAACCTACCGCGCGGCATTTCGCTTTGCGCAGATCCTGGGCGAACGGGCGGCGCAGCATCCGGATATTCCGCTGCGGGTACTCGGGCCTACGCCCATGAACATTGCCATGATCAATGGCAAATACCGTTATAAGCTCACCGTTAAGTGCCGTAACGACGCGCCCTTCCGGGCGCTGCTGCGTCAGGTGCTGGACGGTTACGCGCAGGAAAAATTGCCGTCCAAGGCGGCAGTGATCCTGGATTTTAATTCAGACGGGGATCTTTGAGCCCCGAACCGCTAGGAGGAAAGTATTATGGCGCTTCGTACCATCGTAAAGGACGGCGACCCCATTCTGAAAAAGGTTTGCCGCCCTGTGACCAAATTTGACGATCGTCTGGCGATGTTGCTGGACGATATGAAAGAGACACTGCGCGATGCGGACGGCTGGGGTCTGGCCGGCCCACAGGTGGGCATCATGCGCCGGTTGTTCGTCTCGCTGGATGACCGTAACGCGCCCGATCCGTTGCCGGAAGGCTATGAGATGCCCATGATGGAGTTCATCAACCCCGAGATTCTGGAACTGAGCGACGAAAAGGTGGAGCTGTATGAGGGCTGTCTGTCCTTTCCGGGCCACAACGGCGCGATTGAGCGTTCCAAACATGTGAAGGTGCGCGCTCAGGACCGAAACGGCGAGTGGTTTGAGCTGGAAGCGGATGACATGATGGCGCGCTGCATTCAGCATGAGAATAACCACCTGGACGGTATTACCATCATGGATCTGGCCACCCATTTCTATGAGGACGATTACCCCGGGGAAGACGATTGATCCTGGAACAGTAAGGAGAATCTATGCGTATCCTTTTTATGGGCACGCCGGACATTGCGGCCCAAAGCCTGCAGGCGCTGCTGGATGCCGGACATGACATCTGCGGCGTCTTTACCCGCGAAGACAAGCCGGTGGGGCGCAAACAGGTGCTTACCGCACCGCCGGTCAAACAGCTGGCGTTGAAATACAGCATCCCTGTATGGCAGCCCAAAACGCTGCGGGACGGTACCAGCGAGCCGCTGATCGAGACATTGGCCCCTGAACTGATCGTGGTGGTGGCCTACGGTCGTATTCTACCGCCGTCCATCCTGACCATTCCACCGCGCGGTTGTATCAATCTGCATGTTTCATTGCTGCCCAAATATCGTGGCAGCGCCCCCATTCAGTGGGCTGTGCTCAACGGTGACAATGAGACGGGCGTTACCATTATGCAGCTGGATGAGGGCTGTGACACCGGCGATATTCTGATGGTGGAAAAAGTTGCGATCGGGAGCGAGGAAACCTCCGGCGAACTGTTCGAGCGTGTGGCGAATATTGGTGCCCATACGTTGGTTCGTGCGATTGAGGAACTGTCTGCGGGACGGTTGACGCCCACGTCTCAGGATGACGCACAAGCCACCCATGCGCCCATGCTGAATAAAGAAATGGCGCAGTTCGATTTTACCGCCGACTCAATTCACCTGCACAATCTTGTCCGTGGAATGAACCCGTGGCCGGTCGCCTTTTTTATGCAGGACGGCAAAAAGGTCAAGGTGCTGCAAAGCCGTCAGGTCGATTGCGCGCAGGGAGCGGTTCCCGGTACTGTACTGGCGCTGCGGCCTTTGACGGTAGCCTGCGGGCAGGGAGCTTTGCAACTGCTGACGGTGACGCCGGAAGGGGGTAAGCCCATGGATGGCAGCGCCTGGGCGGCGGGCCGTCGCCTGAAGACGGGCGATCAACTGTGACGGCGCGCTATCTGGCAGTCCGGGCGCTGTGCCACCAGGATCAGCAGGGGTTTGCCAACCTGGTGCTGGATGGTGAGCTGAAGCGTGCCGGTCTGACAGGACGGGAAGCCGCTTTTTGCACCGGCATTTTTTATACAGTGCTGGAACGCCGCCGCTTGTTGGACGCGGTGCTGGCACAGTTCAGCAAAATGCCGCCGGAAAAAATGGATCCTCCGGTGCGCAACATTCTGCGCAGCGGATTGGCACAGGCTAAATATCTGGGGGTACCGGTCAGCGCGGCGGTCAACGAGTCGGTCAAGCTGGCGCGTGCATTCGGCAAAAGCAGCGCTGCGGGAATGGTTAATGCCGTATTGCGGCGGGCGGTAAGTTTTGACGAAAATACGCTTGAATTCAAGGAAAAACAGCAGCGTCTGGCAGTGATGCAAAGCTTGTCGGATGACGTGGCCGCACTGCTTTTGGCCCAATATGGGGACGAAGCTTTTGAATTGGCCGCTGCCACCTATGACCGGCGGCCTACGGCCATCCGGGTGAACACGCTGAAAACCAACTCCGATGCGCTGGCGGGGATGCTGGCAGGGGAGGGGGCGACCACAACCGCCGGCCCATGGCCCGGAAGTCTGCTGGTGCAGTTTGAGGGCAGCCCCGCGGCAACAAAGGCGTTCGGACAGGGATTGTTCCACGTACAGGGAATTCCCTCCCAGCTGGCGGCACTCAGTGTGAATGCCGGAGCGGGCCAGCGGGTGCTGGATCTGTGCGCGGCGCCGGGTGGGAAAAGCGTTACCATCGCGCAGCAGATGGGCAATTCCGGCACCCTTCTCAGCTGCGATGCAACCGAAAGGCGGGCGGGGCTGATCCGCAGGGCGTTCGACCGGTGCGGCATCACCTGCGGCCGGACACTTGCCAACGACGCGGCGACGTTCCGCCCGGAACTGGCCGTCTTTGACCGTGTGCTGTGCGACGTACCCTGCAGCGGCCTTGGTATTATGGGGAAAAAGCCGGACATTCGCTACAAGGATCTGGCCGGAACCGAAGAATTGTGCGGGTTGCAGGCAAAGATTTTGAAAAATGGCGCCCGGTACCTTGCCCAAAACGGCAGATTGGTGTATTCTACCTGTACGGTGAATCGTGCGGAAAACGAAGATCAGATTCGCGCTTTTTTGGCAGAAAACGGAGAATTTCACGTTTTGGCGCCGTATCTTGCTTTAGAGGGCGCTGAGGATACTGGGTTCGGCACGCTGTTCTTGCCCCATCGCACAGGCACAGATGGTTTTTTTATCGCAGTTTTGGAGAGAAAGTGAGTTTCGATGGATAAAATTTGTATTTCGGCCGATACGCTGGAACAGCTGACCGGGCGCATCACGGCAATGGGTCAGCCGGCGTTTCGTGCAAAACAGATTTTCAAATGGCTCCATCAGAAGCTGATAACGGACTTTTCCCAGATGACTGACCAGCCCAAAACTCTGCTGGCCAGGCTGAATGAGGAATTTTATATCGCAGCGCCCACCATTCGCCGCCGTCAGCAGTCGCGGGACGGAACGGTAAAATATTTGCTTCAGCTGGCCGACGGCAACTGTATTGAGACGGTTTTGATGCGCTACCACTACGGCAATACCGTCTGTGTTTCCACACAGGTAGGGTGCGCAATGGGATGCCGGTTCTGTGCGTCTACCCAGGCCGGCCGGGTGCGGGATTTGAATGCAGGCGAGATTGCAGCCGAAATCTATGCGGCTCAGCGGGATACCGGCGAGCGTGTTTCCCATGTTGTTCTGATGGGAATCGGGGAACCATTGCACAATTTCGACAACGTGATGGACTTTTTGGACATCATTTCCTGCCCGGAAGGACTGAATATCGGAATGCGAAATATCAGCCTTAGATCGG
>JBJEYG010000320.1:0-4068 GCA_051886555.1 Gemmiger sp. | reverse complement strand
TACAACAGTGTTGTGGCCACGTTCTGCCACAACATTGCCCATGATTTGCCCATTCAGATCAACGACAGAGGCACCGAGCTGGAGCTCCTGTACATTGACGATCTGGTGGAGGAAATGCTGGACGCACTGGAAGGTCACCCCCACCGCTGTGATTATGACGGTTTAACGCCGGTTCCTGCCACTCAGGGACGGTATTGCTATTGCCCGGTTACGCACCGTGCAACGCTGGGTGAGCTGGCGGATCTGCTGCAGTCCTTTGCCCGGCAGCCTCAGACGCTGGTGGTGCCGGAGATCCCGGCAGGCAGTCTGGCCAAAAAGCTTTACTCCACTTACCTTTCCTATCTTCCGAAGGAGAAAGCGGCATTTGCCTTGAAAATGAACACCGATACCCGCGGCAGCTTTACCGAGCTGCTCAAAACCGAAAACTGCGGGCAGGTATCGGTGAACATCTCCCGCCCGGGCATCACCAAAGGGCAGCACTGGCACAACACCAAATGGGAATTTTTTATTGTGGTGTCAGGGCACGGGCTGATCCAGCAGCGCCGCGTGGGGGACAGCGAAGTACTGGAATTCGAGGTGAGCGGCGAACACATTGAGGCGGTTCACATGCTGCCTGGCTACACGCACAATATCATCAATCTGAGCGAAACAGAACCGCTCGTCACCGTCATGTGGGCCAACGAGCCTTTTGACCCTGCCCGGCCGGATACCTATTTTGAGCCGGTGCAACGCTGAATGTACAGAGAGGAAGTTGTTCATGGTCTCTTTTCAGAATAACGGCAAGCTGAAGCTGCTGATCGTGGTCGGTACCCGGCCGGAGATCATCCGGCTGGCGGCGGTCATCAAAAAATGCCGCCGGTACTTTGACACCATTCTGGCCCACACCGGTCAGAACTACGACTATAACCTGAACGGCGTGTTCTTCAAAGATCTGGAACTTGACGACCCGGAAGTGTATCTGGATGCTGTCGGCAAGGATCTGGGCGAGACGATGGGCAATATCATCGCCAAAAGCTATCAGCTGATGGCGGAAATTCGCCCCGACGCCGTGCTGGTTCTGGGCGACACCAACTCCTGCCTGTCGGTGATCGGCGCCAAGCGGCTGCACATTCCCATTTTCCATATGGAAGCCGGCAACCGCTGCAAGGATGAATGTCTGCCGGAGGAAACCAACCGCCGCATCGTGGACATCATCAGCGATGTGAACATGGCCTACTCCGAACACGCACGGCGTTATCTGGCCGACTGCGGTTTGCCCAGGGAACGCACCTATGTAACCGGCTCGCCGATGGCGGAGGTGCTGCATCAGAACCTGGCAAGGATCGAGGCCAGCGACATCCATGCCCGGTTGGGCCTGGAAAAGGGACGATATATTCTGCTTTCCGCACACCGGGAGGAGAACATCGACACCGAGAAAAACTTCACCTCGCTGTTCACCGCCATCAACAAAATGGCGGAAAAGTATGACATGCCCATTCTTTACTCCTGCCATCCCCGCAGCCGCAAACGGCTGGAGGCATCCGGTTTTCCGCTGGACAAGCGGGTAATCCGCCACGAGCCGCTGGGTTTCCATGACTACAACTGCCTGCAGATGAACGCCTTCTGCGTAGTATCCGACTCGGGTACCCTGCCCGAGGAATCCAGCTTTTTTACCAGCATCGGCCGCCCCTTCCCTGCCGTGTGCATCCGCACCTCCACCGAGCGCCCCGAAGCATTGGATAAAGCCTGTTTTATCCTGGCGGGCATCGACGGAGACAGCCTGCTGCAGGCAGTGGATACTGCCGTGACCATGAACCAGAACGGAGACTACGGCGTTCCGGTACCGGATTATGTAGAGGAAAACGTCTCCTCAAAGGTGGTTAAAATCATTCAAAGCTACACCGGCGTGGTCAACAAGATGGTGTGGCGCAAATCCTGAATTTCTGGAAAGGATGTAGCGACCCATGGCAAAGCGGCTGCTGGTGGTGACACAGCATTTCTGGCCGGAAAATTTCCGTATCAACGATATTGTGCAGGGTTTCTTGCAGGACGGTATCCAGGTGGATGTGTTGTGCGGCCTGCCCAACTATCCCAAGGGGGAATGGTTCGACGGCTATGACAGTCACGGCCCGTTTGAGGAAGTATTTCACAGCGCGCAGGTATTCCGCTGCAGGGAAATTCCCCGCAAAGGCAACACCGGAGTAAACATCTTTTTGAATTACGTCAGCTGGCCCTGGTATGCCCGCTGGTCGCTCGACCGGCTTCCGGGTGGGTACGATGCAGTGTTCTGCTTCAATACCAGCCCGGTACTGATGTGCTGGCCTGCCGTGGCATACGCAAAAAAGAACCACATTCCCTGCACCAACTATGTGCTGGACATCTGGCCGGAAAATCTGTACAGCGTGCTGCCGGTGCGCAACAAAGCATTGCGTGCCGTGGCGCAGGGCGTCAGCGACTGGCTGTACAAGCGCTGTGACCGACTGATTGCCATGAGTGAACCGCTGCAGCAACGACTTTGCCAACGTACCGGAAAGCCGCCTGAACAGGTTGCGGTGATCCCCCAGTATTGTGAGGATTTTTACGCGGCGCCGTTGCCGGATGCCGTGCTGCAAAAACGTTTCGGCGGGCGCTTCAACCTTGTCTTTACCGGCACCTTTACCCCCGCGCAGAGCCTGGATACGGTAATTCGCGCAGTGCAGGCCGCCCGCACCCGCAGCGCAAAGGATCTGCACCTGTTGTTGGTGGGCGACGGTATGAGCCGTCAGAGTCTGGAAGCGCTGGTGCAGGAACTGGGCGCTGAAACTTATGTGACATTTTACGGCAGTGTGCCCGCTACCGAAATTCCCAAATTTACCGCGCTGGCCGATGCGCTCATTGTTTCGCTTTCCAATTCTCCCGACCTGGGCCTGACGGTACCCGCCAAGGTAGCCAGTTATCTGGCTGCCGGAAAACCGGTTCTGGCCAGCATGGACGGTGCCGGATATGAGGCCATACGTGAGGCCGGCTGCGGATTCGCGGCCCATGCCTGCGATGTGGATGCATTGGCTGACGCGCTGTGCAGTCTGTGTGGCATGAGCGTCGAAGAACGCGCAAAGCTGGGCGCCAACGCATCGCGCTACTACCATGACCACTACCGCCGGGATGTACTGCTGCGCCGTCTGGAAGACTTTATTCTGGCAGGATAAGCGGTTTTGCGCCCCGTTTGCCGGCGCGGTGTGCCTGCGGGGAAGTTTGAACATAAAGAGGGATACGCTTGAAAAACGTTAACAAAAACTGCAAGCAGCCGCGGGTCCTGGTGCTGATCCCCTGCTATAATGAGGAGTTCAATATTGTGCGCGTGGTGGAACGTCTGAAAACCACCTGCCCGACGGTGGACTACCTTGTCATCAACGACTGCTCCACCGACTCCAGTGAAGCACTGCTCAAGGCCAACGGGTACAACTATCTGAGCCTTCCTGTCAATCTCGGCATCGGCGGCGGCGTGCAATGTGGGTACCGCTATTCCCGTGAGAATGGTTACGATATTACCGTGCAAATGGATGGCGACGGCCAGCACGATCCCGCCTACCTGGACAAGGTCATTGCTCCGGTAGCTTCGGGCGAACTGGATATGTGCATCGGAAGCCGTTTTATCACCCGTGAGGGTTTCCAGACCAGCTTTATGCGCCGGGTAGGCATCCGCTTTCTGAGCTGGCTGATCCGTCTGCTGTGCGGTCAGCGTGTCGCCGATGTGACCAGCGGTTTCCGGGCTACAAATTCCCGGATGACCGCTTATTTTGCCGATCACTACGCCTCCGACTACCCGGAACCGGAAGCAATCCTGGCTGCCACGCTGGCGGGTTACCGCGTGGGCGAAGCGCCGGTGGTGATGTGTGAGCGTCAGGGTGGCGTGTCCAGCATTTCCAGCTTTAAAAGCGCCTATTACATGATCAAAGTTTCGCTGTCGCTCATCATTGACCGGCTGGCGATCCGTCCGTCCAAGGGAGGCAAAGTATGACCCCACAATTCCAAGCCTATATGATCTTCGGCGCGTTCGTGCTGCTGCTCATTATCTTTGTTTTTCTGAAAAAAGGGCTGATGACGGTGAAA
>JBJEYG010000319.1:0-4102 GCA_051886555.1 Gemmiger sp. | reverse complement strand
AAAGCCCCTGCTTGCCGGCGAGGATTGCCAACAAGCGCAGACGGTCCTCCCGGAGATCGGGATCCGCACACAACAGCCTTGTGTGGCTGGCTCCCAGGGCCTGTGTCTGATCATCATTCACCACCGTATGATTTGCCGGTTGGGTAAATAGTTCCCTTTTTTCAGCTGCAACAGCAGAAAGGTCCCAGACCTGCAATACAGCAAAACAGGTCAGCAAGACACCGGCCAGGATTCCTCCTTGCCGGGAATGGCCGCAGGCACTGCGAATGGCATAAATGCCAAACAGCAGCATACAGGCTCCTACAAGATAGAACATCCTCCCGCTGGAACGAAAAATGCCGCACAGATCCGTCAGCCATTCGGGAAACGGAATGGACAGCACCAGCGTGTTGCCCAAATAGAAATTGTTACTGACGGCAAACAGCGTAAGAAATACGCAGGCTGCCAGAAGCGGGCCGTTGCGCTGCAACCACTTTTGGGTATTTTTGATTCGGCTGAAGGCATAGACCAGCGCCGCCAGAACCAGTGCCAGCACGCCCAAGCCAAGGTAATTGAAGCCGTCATACTGAGCAGGCTGCCGGGCCAGCCCGGGCAGCAGGCGGGACCAGGTATAATTGCCGCGGGAAGTTGGGTTGAACACCGCATTAAGGTTCATGGAAATCTCCCCGTACCCGTAACGGCTGGCCGAGACTCCGGCCCCCAACGCACCGCATAACACACCGCCCGCAAGCGCAGCAGCTAGGCTAACGGCAAACTGTCCCACCGCACGGGCCGTTTTTTTGCGCAGACGGGCGTAATCTACCGCTGCCAGCAATGCGCAAATCATAACAGGGGGCAGAAAATAGGGGTGAATCCCTACCGCCGCAAATGCAAGCAACGCAAACTGCCAGGGGAATCTCATTTTTCGGCAGGCTCGAAGCCCGGCACGGTATTCCAGATAGAAGTACAGCGAAAAGAGAATCAAATACTGCGAAGCAAGCGCCACATGGCGGAAAGCACGCTCCCACAGTGTGGGCAGACAGGCAAATAGCAACGCACTGACCCCCGAATAGACAAGCCCTTGCCACAGAGATATCGTCTGCCTGCGTCCGGGGCAGCCCGATCCTGTCGCGCCATAGGCATAACCGCCCCAAAGGACCAGCCGGCCGGTGAGCAATGCGCCAGCCGCGCCTTGCATGGCAAAGCAAAACAGCGTATAGATGCCAAAAAATTGAAATGTGGAAGGCAACACGCCGCGAAGGAGCTTGAAAAAGATACTCACCCAGGGCAGGCTGTCGGTATAGGAAATCACCGTACCGTCCGGAGCAGCCAACGTGTCGCAAAGCCCCAGCGGGAAACGCCAGTGCGAATTGCGAAACAGCACCCAGCCGGCGTAATGCTGCTGAATGTCCGTCTCATCATATCCGTTTAAAATCCAGGAATCGTCGGTGACATGCAGCGTTCTGGTGCCGTACAGTGCCAGAAAGACTGCTGTGCCAATCGCCATACCGACCAGCAGGGTTGCCAGCTGGCGAAGGCGCTTTTCTTTTTGCGGAACCATCTCAGCACCTCACAATGCTGACCACGTCTTTTACCTTTTTCAGCCGGGCAATGACGCTGTTCAAATGATCGGTGTTGGTAATGCCAATGGTCAGGCGCATATTGGCCCGCCCCTGGTCCGCCGAACGGGCCGTCATGGAATAAATGGGCACCCGCATCTCTCCCAGCGCAAGCGCCACATCCGAAACCAGATTATTGCGGTCCATACAGGAAATATCCAGCGTTGCCTTGTAGTTTTCCTTGGCATCCTCGGCCCAGTAGGCACGCACCCAGCGCTCCGCGTTTTCGGGATGACGCATGCTCTCGCGCGCGTTGGCACAATCTTTTTTGTGGATGGAAACGCCGAAACCGCGTGTGACAAACCCAACGATTTCATCCCCGGGCAGCGGCGTACAGCATTTGGCAAATTTGATGGGACAGTTGTCGATTCCCTCCACGATAACGCCATCGGAAGAATGCACACGCTTCAAGTCTACCGTGGGAATCTCGCGCGGCTCAGTGGCTTTCAGACGCGTGTATTCTTCCTTCAGCTTGGTGAGCATACGGGACATCTGCAAGCCGCCGTAGCCAATGGCAGCATACATTTCTTCGGTACTGTTACAACGGTTGCGCCGGGCCATGTTGGCCATAAATTCGTCGTACTTGTCGTCGGGAATGGTCATCATGTTTCGGCGAAGCTCGCGTTCCATCGCGGCTTTCCCCTCGGCAATATTTTCCTCTCGGCGTTCTTTCTTGAACCAGTTGCGGATTTTGTTTTTGGCTTCGCTGGTTTTTACGATATTCAGCCAGTCGCGGCTGGGGCCGCGGTTCTCCGGTCCGGTAATAATCTCGATAATCTCTCCGGTGGCAACCTGGTGATCAATGGGCACAATGCGGTTATTGACTTTGGCGCCGATCATACGATTGCCCACCGCAGAGTGAATAGCATAGGCAAAGTCGATGGCTGTCGCACCCGCCGGCAGGTTGATCACATCGCCCCGCGGCGTAAAAGCAAACACCTCCTCGGGCAGAAGGTCGCTCTTAATGTCGTTGAGCAGATCGGTCGCATCAGAGGAGGAGCGCTGGCTCTCCAGCAACTGACGAACCCACGCAAGGCGTTCTTCCAGCTTGATGTCGTTGCTGCCGGTAATGCCCGCCTTGTATTTCCAGTGCGCAGCCACGCCGTACTCCGCCATGCGATCCATATCCCAGGTGCGGATCTGCACTTCAAACGGGATGGCTTCGTGGCCGATCACCGTGGTATGCAGACTCTGGTAGCCGTTGGGCTTCGGCGTCGAGATATAATCCTTGAAACGATTGGGCAACGGGTGGTACATATCATGGATCAGGCCCAGCGCCGTGTAGCACTCCGCAACATTGTCCAGAATAATACGCACGGCATATACGTCGTAAATCTCCTCAAAGTCCTTGTTCTGCATGAACATTTTGCGGTAGATGCCGTACACGCTTTTAACGCGGTGTTTGATGGTCGCCTTCTCCACACCGTTCTGTTTCAGATGTTCCTCAATGGTGGTACAGATATCGGTCAGGAAATCATCCTTGTGTTCATCCAGCAGGTCGCGGATGGTTTTATAGCCTACCGGGTCCAGATAATGCAGGCTACGGTCTTCCAGCTCCTCCTTGATGCTGGAAATCCCCAGACGATGCGCGATGGGCGCGTATACTTCCATGGTTTCCAACGCCTTGTCACGGCGCTTTTGCTCCGGCCAGGCATCGCCGGTACGCATGTTCTGCAGGCGGTCACAAAGCTTGATGATCATGACGCGCACGTCCTGGCTCATGGCAAGCAGCATTTTGCGCAGGTTTTCGGCCTGGCGATCCTCCACATTGGAGAACTGAAGCTTGGTCAGCTTGGTAACGCCGTCTACCAGCAGCGCAACTTCCGGCCCGAACTTGGCACGCACCTCATCCAGCGTTACCCCGGTATCTTCCACCACGTCGTGCATCAGCGCAGCAGCCAGACTTTCGGAATCCATACCAAGGTCAATCAGAATATCAGCCACGCTCAGCGGATGGCAGATATACGGTTCGCCGCTGCGCCGACGCTGCCCGTTGTGCGCGCCTTCTGCAAGGTGATAGGCATGGTCAATCATGTCAAAATCATAGGGGCGGCCGCTCTCCCTCATATGGTTCTGCAGGTCCTCATAACAGATGGGCCATTTGTCTTTGTTTGTCATATTCCTCTCATCCCCTGTTTGCGATTTTTTTCAAAATCGGCGCACTGGCCAGATCTTTTTTCCCGCTGACCGCCACCGGTTGGAATTTTCCGTTTCTGGTTTCAATCAGCCCAAGCTCCGTCAACGCCCTCAGACTCGCCAATGTTTTCCCGGTGTTGTCCACACCCATATCCGCAAACAGCGGCTGCAAATCCTCGGCTGAGACGCTGCCGGTTTGCAAACGCCGGTAAAGCGTCACTGTATCCGCACGAGTGGGCAGAAACTCCGCCGCCATGCCGGCAGACAACCCAGAATCGCTGCAAAGCGCATCAAACAAAGCGACCTGACGGCTCGGTTCGTTGCCTAGTCCGGCGGGACGAATTGTCTTGAGATGGGCAGACACCATC
>JBJEYG010000318.1:0-4109 GCA_051886555.1 Gemmiger sp. | reverse complement strand
ACACCTCCGATCTGTTATCAAGAAAGCCCGAATGTAACCAGGCTTTCGACGTTAATTTACCCAAACGGCCACAAGGGCGGTTTGGCCCTGACGAGCTTCACCAACGCCGCATCCGCCGCATCGGTGTACCCGCCGGTGGCGATCCGCTCGTTGCGCAGATGGTTGAGCGCGTTGCGGGCCAGGCGGAACTCGGCAGCGTCCAGCGGCAGTTTGCCGGGTTGGGTTTCGTGCAGCTTGGTGATGAGGGCGGCCAGGTTGCCGTAGGGCAGCCCTGCCTCCCGGTTGGCGCAGAAGTCTGCATACAGGGCCCGCATGAGAATGCTGCGGTTGTTGCGGTCCATCTTCATGATTCGGATGTTGTTTCGGCGCATGGTTTCCTCCAATCTGCCGGGAGGCGCCCGGCTGTTGTGTCTTGTTTTTGTTAGCATCAACACTACTTCAATACTCCTTGTAAATCCAGTCCCAAATTGAAAACAAACGGAAAACCTTCGGCTCACCGCGCCCGGTCGCTGCGATGGATGCGAACCGGCGTTTTAGGCTGCGGTGCTACGGCCTCCCGCTGGCGCAGCATGGCTTTGATCTCCCGCAGTTCATCCCGCACACTGGGGCGTTCACCCCTGGCCCGCACCCCGTCGGCGTGTTGGGCGGGAGAAGTATTGCTCAATCTGCTTTTGCTGGCAGCGAATGGCGGCAAGGGTCTCTCGGACCGAGGGGCGTTGCTCCGGGTCGAGTGGCATGGCGGTGGGCTGCCCGGCTCCGCAGACAGCGGGGCCGGGCGGGTAAAGCCCGGGCTATAGTCGGCATTGTCCAGTTCAAACGGGACGTAGTTGTCGGCGGTTTGAGCGGGCTGACGGTCAGGGCCTTCCTGTGCTTGTTCGGGTTCCGTATGGTCAACATCGGTCATGATTTGTGCCTCGCCGGTTTCCACCACATCCAACTGCATCCGGTCGATGATCCGCTCGACTTTGGCGGAATCGTCTGCCCAGATGGCGATCTCGATATGGTCCGGGTCGTTGCGGTCGCGCATCGGCACGAACAACAGGCCGTGGCGCTTGGCTTCCAGAGCGAACTCTTTCATGCGGTCTGTCTCAACCGAGAAAAACTTCAGCGGCTTGCCCTCCCGCAGCAAACGGGTCAGGTTGGTCTTGCCGCGGGTTTTCTTCTGGTCACGCAGCACCGCGGCGGCAAAGATGGCAAAATTCTTGGCGGCTGTGCCCGAAATTCGCAGCGCGAACTCAGTGCCCTCCAGTGTGTAGCGGACGACCTGGTCGGCCGGATCAGAACCGAGGTTCATCTGGCTTCTCCTTTGCTGCGGTTGGCACGCGCCGGTGCGTCCCGATGTCGGGGCCGTTCCAGCACCTCGAAGTTATCCACACCGGGAATCAGGGACAGGCTGCGGCCGTTGCCCCACCGCATGAGCAACTGGCCGGCACCGTCCACGGCCAGGACAGTGCCGCAGGTGCCCACAGGTACCGGGTTGGGGTCGTCCGGCATCTCGAGCAGGCAGATGCGGGTGCCGGGCGGGTAGTGGCGCTGGGCATATTCGCGGCGGTAGGCCCAGCGGTCGGGGATGTTCGATTTATCTTTCATTGACATTCCTCCATGCTATATTTGCTATCTGGTGTGATTGGGTTCATTTTGGTAATCTCGTCCTGTAGTCCTATCCTGTTTTGGACTCTGTTCAGGCAACTTTTCGTTTCCTTGCCTTAGCCGTTCCCGCATCTGTACCGATTGCTCGGCAATCTGCTGGCAGAGACGGATATCCCGCCGCAGCGGTTTAAGGGCCTGTGTAATCTGCGTCAGTCTGGCTTTGACCTCATCGCTCGGCTCGGCATGGCGCAACTGGCGGCGCTCGGCCAGCAGGGCAGCCACAGCCTTTTCCTGTGTCTGGCGGTAAGCCTCCAACCGGTCAAGCGTGTCTATGCCGTGGCGCAACAGAAACTCCATCTGCCGGATGCGCTTATCCAGGTTGCGGATGTCCTGCCGCACGGCATAGCTGGGGCGCTGCGGATTGCGGGGCAGCGCGCCCAGCTCGTACAAATAGCGATAATATAAAGCCCGCAGGCCGGTGAGCTTACGGGCTTCGCGATAGGTGCCATGTAGGCGGCCGTGCCGGATGGCTGCGGGTGTAAAAGGCCGTTTCGGATACAAAATCCGCTGCCGGATGGCTTCCGGCGTATACGATTTCCCCAGCGTCTTGAAGCGCACGAAGCATTCCTTGCCGGGCGGGCGCAGCGTCGGGTACTTGCGGCCCATGCGGATTTCGTAGCCCTTCTGTTCCAGAATCGCCAGAAACTGCCGCCGGGTCAGCGCCAGCGCGATGGCCTCGTCCACGTCCATGCGGATGGCGGTGCGCCAGGTCGGCTGGCCGTTGGCTTCGGCCTGCCACTTGGCATACTGGCGCTTGCCGCGCTCGGATTCCGGCGTTTCAATGACCGACAATCCATATTGGCGGCATAAGGCATCCGATTTAGCTCGCACCTCCGTGTAGTAGCTTCTGGCGTTGCTGTGGTATTTGCGGCCGTTATCGAGCGCCACGGCGCACCAGACAATGTGGTTATGGATGTGGCGGGTGTTGAGGTGGGTCGTTACCACGGTTTGATACCGACCACCCAGCATCTGATCTGCCAACTCCACCCCGATCTGGTGAGCTAATTCCGGCGTGACTTCACCCTCGGCAAAACTCTGCACAAGGTGGTAACCTTGTACACCGCTGGTCTTGTGCCAGCGTTGCACATTTTCTTTCATGTCGGAAAACGCCGTCTCGCACAGGCAGCTCAGGCCCGTCTCAAAACAGACGGACTCGGTCTTGTCACGGTTGAGGGCATAGTCTACCGCTTCTTCGAGTGAAGTCAGCTTAGTGGTCTTGGTCTTATTCCGAACATAGGAGATAGCCCTGTCCAAGCGGCGCACGGGAATAAGAGAGGTGTAAGCCATGCGACATCACCAGTTTTCTTTGACGATGCGATAGACTGCTTCCGTCAGCGCCGTCATCTTGTTCACGCTCTCCTGCCCGGCCACGCCGGTGGAATTGGCTCGGTGGGCAAGCTGGTTGGCGTTGTTGCACAGGCCCGCCACCTGGCGCAGCAAGTCGGCGTGGTGGGTACAGGGGCGCGGGTGGAGTTCGCTGCCCATGATCAGGGCACGGATATAGCCCTCACGGGACAGGCCGCTCAAGTTCGATTGGCGGTTGAGATGGCGCAGTTCCCGGTCGTTGAGCCGCAGCGCGATTTGGTGCGGGCGTTTGCGTTTGGCCGTCAGCGTTCCGCCTCCCGCCGTGGATGTTTAGGTAGGTATAGCGAGATGCGCTGCTGCGGCACATCCGCCAGATCCAACAACGCGCAATCCGGCAGGTAGGCGGCAAAAATCTGGTTGGCGTATTTTGTCATCAGAATGCCGTCCTGCCCATTTGCAGGTGCGACCAGGGCGCAGGCGAAGGAACCGTACACCGGGTCGTAGCCTTCCTCTGGCAGCATCGGTTCAAAGCCGTATTTTCTGTCGAGATTGCGGCAGAGTTGGTTGTAGTCTCTGCGGTTTAAGACCAGCATTTCCTGCACCGTAAACGGGTAGTCGACGCCTTCCTTTGCTTCCTCAGCAAGCTGTGCCAGCATCGGCACCAGCGGGAAAAATTTAGCGCGGAGTTCAAAACCGCTCATGGGTATCACCATTCCTTTCCTGTGATCGCTTCATTTCCTTCAACGGGGGTTTGGGGCACACCCCAAAAATTTGCGTTTGGACGTCCAAACGCTATGCTAGCAAAACCTGCCAGCAGGTAATGCGCCAGCTGGTGGGGCCTCAGCAGGGGAGCGCTTCTCCCTGTTCCGCCGCCACGCGCAGGCCATCCAGATCGGTCACGATGCGCCCGTACTTCTGCGCCAAGCCGATCTGGGCGGCGGTCGTCGCGTCAGTCCTGCGCCCGCAAAACACCAAAAGCGGGCTGCGCAGGATTTTTTCGCGCACGATCTCGTTGTAATCGGCCCGTTCGGTGGGGTCGGCCAGCACCAGATACTGCCCATCCTGCAACGGCGGGCAGACCGGCACATAGCCCAGTGTGTACAATGCACGGCAATAGCGGCGCAGCGTCTCGGATTTGGTGGTGGATGCGGCGC
>JBJEYG010000317.1:0-4128 GCA_051886555.1 Gemmiger sp. | reverse complement strand
CCAGGCCCTCCTCGCTGCCGGTCACGGTGACACACCCGCCCGAGACGGTCAGCGATTCCTTTGCCTTGAGGCCCTTGCCTGCGGCGGACAACGTCAGCTCACCGCCGGCGACCTCCAGGGTGTCCTTGCAACGGATGGCATGGTCAAACTGTCCCGTTACCGTCAGGCTGCCCGCTCCCGCGATGCAAAGGTTTGCGTTGCAGAACAGGGTGGCGTTTGGCTCCTCGTCGGTCTGGTCGGAATACACGGTGCCGTCCGTCAGGCTGGATGCGCTGCCCTCAGGCAGCGTTACCGTCACCGTTCCCGCTTTTTGCACCCAAAGCGCCGGGCCGTCCGGCGAGGTGACGGTCAGATTCTGGAGGATCAGTTCCACATCGTCGGATTTGGAAACGTCCACGATCACCGTACCGTCCAGTGAGCCGGTCAGTGTATAGCTGCCCGGCGCCGTGATGGTTACATCTTCGCTTCCGGTGCAGTCGATGGTACCGGCAGTTTCCGCTGTGAAGGCGGCCGGACCGGTTGCCGCCTCACTTTGAGCGCCACAGGCGGTCAGCGCCAAAGCTGCCGTCAGGACAAAATACAAACAACGTTTCATAAAGTCATCTCCTGTGTTCCGGTATGGCAGAGCTGGATGGGCAGATTTCCGTTGCGGCAACGCAGTTCATCCAGAAACTCTTTGTGGGGGGCATCCCTGCGCAGACGTACGCGGTATTTCAGCTCAAACACGCTGCCCATGCCGCTGGTTTTCACGCTTTCCAGTTCGGCACGGTCGGTGTAACGGTCGAACAGATCGTCGAATGCGCCTTCGAATTCCAGCGTTTCGGGTACGGTAACGCGCAGCTCGCGCTCGCGGGCGTCGCCCTCGCCCAGCGGACTGGCCAACAGAATCAGCTCCACCAGCGACGCACCCAGCGCAAACAGCACCGCTACGCCCAGATAGCCGGTCCCGGCGGCAAGCCCCACCGCCATAGCCAGAAAAATCGAGGCAATGTCCCGCGCGCTGCCCGGCAGACTGCGGAACCGCACCAGACCGAACGCGCCCATCACGGCCACGCCGGTGCCCAGGCTGCCGTTCACCAGCAGGATCACCATCTGCACCATCAGCGGCAGCAGCGCCAGCGTGACGACAAACCCTTTGGCGGGGCGGTTTTTGTACAGCGAAAGCGATGCGCACAACAGCCCCAGCGCCACCGATACGGCGCTGCACGCGGCAAGCTGGGCGATCGTAAAGGGCGTGCCCGGGGTCAAAATACTATCCAACATGAATCTGTTCCTCCCTGATTTGATCCTGCAGAAATTCTTTGTAGCAACAGCCGTACTTTGAAAAGGAGACGGGGGCGGCCTTCGCCTGTGCCAGCGCGTGCACCAGCCAAAGCGGCATGGCGGCGGGCAGCTTGATCTCCATTAAGTACATTCCCTGAATGCTCAGCGGCGCACCCCGGTCACCGGCGGCAAGATGCAGAGCGTCAGTGCGCCAGCGGATATTTTCGTCCAGCGTCAGGCGCAGGGCGCTGTCTTCTTTGCCGAACATGGCGACGCGGTCGTAGGCGAGAAATACCATTGGCCGCGTGTGATAGAGCGCGTTGAAATAGTCGATCTCCCGCCCGATCTGCTGCTGCGGGCCGGGGCATCGCCGCTCAGCCAGCGCTCCGCAGCGGTCAGTTCCAGTTCGGTGCGGCGTTTGTAAACCACACCGCGATATTTCTTTTTCAGCTCGGCAAACACCGGGTCGCCGGGACGGGGCGTGCCGTAGCTGCGCAGACGAAGTTTTTCCTTGTACAGCGGCTTTTGCAGCGAGGTACGGATCAGCCGGTAATCCGGTGTGTCATAATACAGATTGCAAATGGTGTGGCGGCCGTATTCATCCGGCTGCATATGCTCCAGAAGCGCCGGCTGCAGCGTGTTCAGCTGCTGCGGGGTAAGCAGGTATTTCTTTTCCACCCGCTCAAAGGTGAATTGGGGCATGGCGGTCCCTCCTTTGAGAAACATACTATACCGCGGCGCTGAAATTAGTCTGAAAAAATGGTTTCAGAGTATTTTCAGCTTTGGGGCGTATGGTATACTTAAAAAAGAAGGGAAGGGACGCCGGATGCAGGTTTTGATCGTGGAGGACGAGCGCCGCCTGGCGGATGTGCTGGGCGGGCTGTGCCGGGAACAGCGCTGGCAGGCGGATGTGGTGTATACCGGCACCGACGGGCTGGCCTATGCCGAGAACGGCCGCTATGATGTGGTGGTGCTGGATGTGATGCTGCCGGGGATGGACGGTTTTGAAGTGGTGCGGACGATGCGGCGGCAGAAGATCGCCACACCGGTGCTGATGCTGACGGCGCGGGATGACGTACATGACAAGGTGACCGGCCTTGACTGCGGGGCGGACGACTATATGACCAAACCGTTTTCGCCGGAGGAGCTGCTGGCCCGGCTGCGGGCGCTGACTCGCCGCAAGGGCGAGATGGCGCTGGAGGAGCTTTGCTGGCAGGATCTCCGGCTGGAACTGACCAACTATGCGCTGTGCTGCGGTGCGCGGCGGGTACGGCTGGGATTTAAGGAATTTGAGGTGCTGCGCCTGTTGATGGAACGTCCGGGCAGCATTTTGCCCAAGGAGGAATTGATCACGCGGGTGTGGGGCGCGCAGAGCGACGCGGAGGACAACAATGTGGAAGCCTACATCAGCTTTCTGCGCAAAAAGCTGCATTTCCTCGGCAGCCGGGTGACCATTGCCACGCAGCGCAAGGTGGGCTATCGTTTGGAGGCGGAATCATGATCCGGACGCTGCGCAGGAAATTTGTGCTGATCAATATGCTTCTGGTCAGCGTGGTGCTGGCCGCGGTGGTGGGGGCGGTGCTGGTTACGACAGCCCAAAGTGCAAAGCAGGAGACGGAGGATGCGCTGCGGCGGTGTGCCTTTACCCGGGAACCGGTACGGCCGGAGATCGCGCCCCGCGGGGCCGGACGGCCGGACCTTGGCCCCGGAATGGGACGCATTGCGGTATTCTGGGTTCGGACTGACGAAACCGGAACGATCGTGGAAAGCGACATCAGCCAGGTGGAAATCTCCGATGAGACACTGTCTGCGGTGACCGCCGCCGCGCTGGCTGCCGGGACGGACAGCGGCACCCTGAGCGACCCGGCGCTGCGCTTTCTGTGCGACCGGGCGGCAGGCGGGGTGCGGATCGCTTTTGCCGACCGGGCGGCCGAGCAGGCCACCGTGCGCCGTACGGCCGTGCGGTTGGGACTGGTCACGCTGGCGGCGTTGGCGGCTTTTCTGTGCATCAGCGTTTTTCTGGCCCGGTGGGCGCTTCGCCCGGTGGAGCGGGCCTGGCAGCGACAGCGGGAGTTTGTGGCAGATGCCAGCCATGAACTGAAAACGCCGCTCACCGTGATCCTGGCCGGAACGGAGCTGATGGCCCGCCACCCGGATGAGACGGTAGCCCAGCAGCGGCAGTGGCTGGACAGCATCCGGGAGGAGGGCGCCCGCATGAAACAGCTGATCGACGACCTGCTGTTTCTGGCGCGGGCGGATACGCTGCGCACACCGGAGCTGTGCGCCGTGGATTGGAGCGAGGTGACCGAGAGCGCTGCGCTGGCCTTTGAGTCGGTGGCGTTTGAGAAAGGAATCACGCTGGAAACGGAGATCGCCCCCGGCCTGACGGTACAGGGCGACGCGGCACAGCTGACCCAGCTGGCACAGATTCTGCTGGACAATGCCTGCAAATATGCGGGCGACGCGCGCCGTGTCACGCTGGCACTGCGCCCTGCCGGCAATCTGGCGTCGCTTGCGGTTTGCAACACGGGCGATACCCTGCCGCCGGAACAGCTGGATCGGCTGTTCGAGCGGTTTTACCGTGCCGACCCGGCCCGCGCGGAGGGCGGGCACGGCCTGGGGCTTGCCATTGCCCGGAGCATCGCCCGGACCCACCACGGACAGATCCGGGCCGACAGTTCCGGCGGGCTGACCACATTGACCGTCACATTACCGCTGAGAAACGGCGCGGAGAACAGAACTCTGCGATGAGCCGCGAAAACAACGGGACCGAGGGCCGCAGCAAATGCTGCGGCCCTCGGTCCCTGCAGTCGAACTGCCCGTATATTGGGAGGGAGACCTCGGAATCTCAGTCATCAAAGGACA
>JBJEYG010000316.1:0-4145 GCA_051886555.1 Gemmiger sp. | reverse complement strand
AATTCAGGCGTCTTGTCTCCGAAGCTCAGGTTTTCAGTCTTCTGATCCTGGAAAACGTCATCGCCGTCAACGCCATCCGTATAAATGACCGTGTAGGTCAGCGGAGTCCATTTGGCAATATAATAGGAATCCTCATCGACTGTTTGCGGGAAAGACTCCACTTTCGTATCACCGATTTGCTTGCCTTCCTCATCGGCAGGATACCAACCGTCAAATTCATAATGCGCATTCGCCTTTGTCGCCGGCACGCCGGGGAACGCTGCCCCTATCAGGCAGTTTTCATAAAGGATCGGGTCGGTACCGCCATCGATGGTTCCGCCTTCCGCGGTAAAGAAACCAACATTGGCAGTAAAGAATTCGGTAATATCCACTGCCTTCAAATCAATGTCGTAGCCGCTATGATTAGGGCACGCATTGATAAACAACTTTAATGTATTTTCCCCGCTATAGGTCTTTTGAATCTGAGTGCTTTTTACTTCCCCATCAACCTTATAGTTGATGCTGAAATTTAACACAACCTCATCACTCTTAGGATTCAAATTCAGGTTGTTGCTGCGCCACTCGTTTTCCTTGCCTTCTCCATCTTTTTTATAAAAAGACAAGATGTTGCCATTCAGAGTGCCGGTGACACCAGTCACCGTCACTGGGATCGTTTCACTCTTAGTAACTACACCGTTTTCCTTTGTTTCAATCGTCAGAGAACCTGCCACGCGGACATCGATATGACCGCCTCCGCCTTTCGCCAATGCCGACGGTGCCAGGCAGAACAGCATGGCGATCACCATCAAGACGCTTAATAATTTCTTCTTCATTTTGCTGATGATTCCTCCTTAATAAGAAAGATGTGTTTTCGGTAGGAGACAGCATTTTGGCATTGGTCCCCTCATTCATCTGTCAAAAGGTGTACCTTTTGACAGATGTAAAAACCGTTGTCAGAATCCACATCTTGACTAAGAAAAGGCATTGAAAATCAAACAAAAGAGAAAAATGGGGAAAGTTAGTTGCAATTTTCGGGCAAAAAGAGTATGCTATTATAAAATATCAAAAGATACACCTTTTGACATTTTTTTACAGAACAGCAAAAAATCCCCCGTACCGTTCGGTACGGGGGATTTTATTCGACCTAAAACTTATTCAGCCTTGATCGCGCCGGTGGGGCAGACACCCTCGCAAGCGCCGCAATCCACGCAGGAAGCAGCGTCAACGACAGCCTTGTCCTCCAGAGAGATGGCGCCAACGGGGCAGGTGTCAACACAAGCGCCGCAAGCAACACACTCATCGGTAACCATGTGAGCCATAGTGATACTCCTTATCTCCGTGCTATTATGTTTTGTTCCGCATGCGGGCCTTGCACGGCAGAACTCACTGCGGTTTAAATTATTTTATCATCCTAAAGCGCATAATGCAAGTGCTCCGGGACAAAAGGTTTCAGAAACCGCCGCCCTTTTACTTATTCCTCCGGCTCCGGTTCGGGGGCGGGCGCCTTGGGGGCGCGGCGTCCGCCGCGCAGATAAACGCACTGGTCGCGGGGGTAGCTTTTGGGCGCCAGGCTTTCCACGTTGCTGCGCACTTTCAGCATGCCGGACACCACATTCACTTCCACCACGGTTCCCTCGCCGTCCGGCGTGCGCACCACGCTGCCCGGCTGCGGCGTGATGGAGTTCAGGTATTCGTAGCTTTTCTGCTCATATGCCAGGCAGCACATCAGCCGTCCGCAGGCGCCGCTGATCTTGGTGGGGTTGAGGCTCAGCCCCTGCTCCTTCGCCATTTTGATGGACACCGGCTGGAAATTCTTCAAAAACCGGCTGCAGCAGAACGGCTGGCCGCAGATGCCCAGTCCGCCCAGACGCTTGCTCTCGTCACGCACGCCGATCTGGCGCAGCTCGATGCGGGTGTGGAACTGGGAGGCCAGGTCCTTGACCAGGTCGCGGAAGTCCACCCGGCCGTCGCTGGTAAAATAGAACACCAGTTTGCTGCGATCCAGCGTGTACTCGGCATCCACCAGCTTCATTTTCAGGTCATGGGCGGCAATGCGCTGCTCACACACCCGGAAGGCGTTCGCCTCGTCGGCGCGGTTGGCCTTCATGCGGCGCACATCTACCCCGTCGGCCATGCGCACCACCGGTTTCAGCTCCTTGTTGAAGCTGCCGCCGGCCACCTCATGGATGCCGCGCACCACCTCGCCGCACTCGGTGCCCCGCGCGGTCTCGACGATCACATAGTCGCCCTCTTTGATCTGTTCCGCGCCCGGGTCAAAGTAGTAGGCGCGGCCGTTCTCTTTAAATCTTACCGAAATTACTTTCATATCCGATTCCTATCCTGTATTCTCACTGTTGTGTCACGGCAAGGCCGAAGCCGGTCAGCAGCAGGCGCAGATTGCCGTTCGCCGCCATGGCCTCCCTTGCGCTGTCCGCCGCACGGATCACCCGCGCGGCCACCTCCGGCCGCATGCCGTCAAAGCCCGGGCGGCGCAGCGCGGCGCTGCCCAGGTAGGTTGCCTGCCACAGCAGCGCTGCCGCGGCTTCCCTGTCCTTTTCCACGCCGGTCAGCAGCGACAGCACCCGGTAGGTATCCCCCTGCGCCGCGTAACGGCACAGCTTTTTGGCGCTTTCCAGCGCGGTGCGGGCGGCGGGGTCGCGGCGTGCCCTCAGGCAGGTGCCGATGTGCCCTTCATACAAAAAGCTCAGTTCAGCGGCCTCCTCCCGGCTCATGGCCGATTCGGCGGCGCGCAGGCGGGCGGCGCACTCCTCCGGCGGGACCGGCGTCACCGTGTAGACGGAACACCGGCTGCGGATGGTGGGCAGCACATGGGCGGCGCTGGACGCTGTCAGGAGGAACAGCACCCCCTGGGGCGGTTCCTCCAGAATTTTCAGCAGCGCGTTAGCCGAGCTGGCGTTCAGATTTTGCGCACCGTAAAGAAACAGTACCCGTCCGCGCGCATCAGACAGCGCCGAGTGCTGGATCTCCTCCCGCGCTTCGCGTACACGCTTTACGGTGATCTGCCCGCTGGCGCCCTCGCCCCGAACGGTGACGCATTCGGTGTCCTGCCCGCGCAGCACTGCCTCGGCATGGGGACCGCCGCCCGGGTACAGGTAGTCGGCGGCCAGGCAGCGGGCGGCAAACCCCGTGCCGCAGCCCGCTTCCCCCACCAGCAGAACGCTGTGGGGCAGCCGGCCGGCGCCCAGCGCGGCAGTCAGGTCTTTTTTCAGTTCGCCGTTACCGGCAAGACGTTCCAGCATCACAGCTTTTCAAAGCGCTCCACGTTGGTCACAAAGACGGTGGCGCCGCCCACCGTGACTTCGATGGGCATGGCGTTTTCGATTCCCATACCGATGGAGGCGGTGCCGGGCACCACCTCGGTGCGCTGCTTGCAGCACTTGGCGATGCAGGCGATGCACTCATCCACCCGGTCATCCTCGGTGCCGATCATCAGCGTCATGTTGCCGGCCATCAGGAACCCGCCGGTGGTCGCCAGACGGGTGACATAGAATTTGGATTTCAGCAGCTCGTTGCACACGGCGCGGGAATCTTCCTTATTAACAATCGCAGTGACCAGTTTCATAAGATCATCCTCCAGTTTCCAAAACGATACGCAAAATTCAGCGGAAATTGTTTTTCCAGTCGCGGCGGCGCTTGTAATCGCGCACGCTGTTCCGGCACCACACATAGAGTTCCTGCCCGAAGAACAGCAGGAAACCCGCCAGGCCGAACAGCATGCACAGCTTGGTGGAAAAATCGCCCAGCAGAAATTCCAGCACCCACACCGCCAGCGCGGCCCAGCCCATCCACTTCATTTTCAGCGGGATGAAGAAGAACAGCAGCACCTGCTGGTTGGGCCACATCCAGGCATAGGCGAAGAACATGCTGAGCAGGATACCGCTGGCCGAACCGTACCCGCTGATCAGGCAGCTGAGCCACGCGCCCACCATGCCGGCCAGCCAGTAAACGGTAAAGCGGAAATCCCCCCACGCCCGGGTAAGCGAATTGCCGATCCACCAGTAAAAATACAGTTCCAGCAAAAAATAGAAGGGGTTGGTTTCCAGCGACGGCACAAAAACAAAGGTGACCAGCCGCCAGAGCTGCATCTGTGCCAGACCTCTGAGGTTGAGCGTCAGCATAAAATACACATTTTTGTTGATGAACAT
>JBJEYG010000315.1:0-17072 GCA_051886555.1 Gemmiger sp. | reverse complement strand
TCGGAAATCTCCAACACCGAGGAGGCCGCCCACAACATCTATTACCGGCGGATCTATCCGCTGGGCATGTCCATCAAAAGCATGCAGGACGAGGTGTTCCTGGTGCAAAAGAATATCATCCGCGACCTGGCGGACAAGGGCAGCTGCATTATTGTAGGGCGCTGCGCCGATGAAATTCTGAAGGACCATGAAAACCTTTTGAATGCGCATATTTATGCACCCAAGGCGGACCGGCTGCGCAACTGCGTGGAAAAGCTGGGCATGGACCCGGCCACCGCCCGCCGCACGCTGGAAAAGGTGGACAAATCCCGCGCCGGGTATCATCGGGTCTACGGCGGGGGAGACGTGGCGGACAACTGCCACCTGATGGTCAACTCCAGCGCCTTCGGCATCGAAGGGGGCGCGGCGCTGCTGGAGGAGATTGCCCGGCGGCGTTTTGCGGACTGAGCGGCCCCCGGCCAAAAACAAGATGCGTAAAAAACCTCCGTATGGCTTCCAACCCTACGGAGGTTTTTGCGTTGGGCTATCCGGCGGGGCAAGGCTCAATGCCGCACGCGGGAAAGGCGGCGGGGGACAGGGCGGCGGCGCGCCGGGCGGTGCTCGGGCGCAGACTCCCCGATTTCGTCCGCCAGCTCGAAGCCCTTTTTGGCGGCGACCACCGCGATGATTTCGTTGATGACGGCCGCCGCCGCGATGGTACCCTGCACCACCGCCGCAAGCTCGGGCGCGGGAGCCAGCGTATTGCAGATGACGCCGGTGAACACCAGCGATACGCCGGAGTGGGGCAGCAGCGTCAGGCCCAGGTATTTGCGCACCGTGGCCGGCATGCCGCTGGCCGTGGCACCGGCCCATGCGCCGAAATATTTGCCGAATGCCCGCGCCGCAATATACAAAAAGGTGTACAGCCCGGCGCCCAGGATCAGGTGGAAGTCCAGCGGGGCACCCAGGTCCACGATGGAGGCCAGCAGGCTGAAGGCCAGCACCGGGTGGAAAACATCGGTGATCTGCTTCAGGCGGTCGGCGTCAACCAGGTTGGCGAACGCTGCCGAAAAAGCCACCCCCATGAGCATATAGTTCAGGCTGACACCCGCCAGCAGCCGGTTGGCCAGCGTGCCCGCCGCCACCGTGCAGGTGATGCCGCCCAGCAGTACCGCCAGCGTGGCCGCCTTGCCGCGCACCTTTTTCAGCAGCAGGCCGGCGGGCACGCCCACCGCGGCGCCCAACGCCAGCGGCAGCAGGATCATCACAGGGATCATGACCAGCGACACCGCGCCGCCCGACATCATGCGTGATACAACGGCGTTGACGGTAAAAAATACCGCCACGCCCACAATATCGTCCAGCACGGCCACGGGCAGCAGCGTTTCGGCCACAGGGCCTTTGGCGTGGAACTCGTTGACGATGGACAACGCCGGGGCGGGGGCGGTGGCCATGGCAATGCCGCCAAACACCAGCCCCAGCCACGCGGGCAGCCCGGTGAACGCAAACACCGCGCCAAACACCGCCGAAACCGCCGCAAACGCGCCCAGCGACTGCGTCAGCGTGGTGACGATCAGCCCTTTGCCGGAGCGGTGGATCCGGCTCCACACCAGCTCGGAGCCGAGCATCAGCCCTACCGCGCACTGCATCCACAGCACGGCGCCGTTGTACCAGCCGGCGTCCAGCACGCGCTGGGTCAGCACGCCGCCGGCGTGGGGGCCAAGCAGCATTCCGGCGATCAGCCAGCCAAGAATTTCAGGCAGGCGGAATTTCGCCGCCAGTTTGCCGGCCAACAGGGCGCACAACAGCGCCGCGATCCAACGAAGTATCATAAGTGTTCTTCCTCCTTTGCAATTCCGTACAGGATCAGGTCGAACAGTTTGCCGATCCTGGTTTCATGGGCGGCAATGCGCTCGTCCAGCGCTTCGCCGTCCCCGCCGCGGAAGGAGGCGTTGAACAGCTCCTGGATGCGGCAGAAGTATTCCAGCGCCTCGTCGGCGCTTACGCCGTCCCGCAGCGGTACCGTCGCCAGAAAGGCCCGGTACATCTGCCGGTTCATGTCGTTGAAGCTCTGAATGCATTCCCGGATGCGGGGGGCCAGCGCCTCGGGCGGCGCGAGCAGCGCTTCAAAAAAGATGTGGGCCATGTCCGGGTTGGCGCGGCACCAGCGCCAGCGCGCGGCCGTGTACTGCCGCAGCTCCACCGTACCCGGCTGTGCCTGCATGAACGCGGTCAGGCTGTCGCAGCTTGCGCGCACGCAGGTCAGATACAGCTCGTCCTTGTCTTTGAAATTGTGGTAGACCAGCCCCTTGCTGAGATTCCCTGCGCAGATGCGGTTGAGCGTACCGCCCCCGTAGCCGTGGGCGCCGAACTCCCGCAGGGCAGCCTTCACGATGCGCGCGCGGGTCAGCTCGGTTTTTTCTTCACGCTTCATGGCAGACTTCCTTTCAGCACAATTAAAAATTGACCGCTCGGTCTATTTTTGTGTGATACCCCTTTTTCACAGCAAAGTCAACAAGAAAATAACGAATCGTTTGTGAAATGTTCTGATATACTACTGTCTGTTCTTTACATTTGTGTTGACATCTGTAAAGCACGCCGGTATAATGTCTGCAAGACCGCGCGCGCCGGGCAGGTTCACGCGGTGTCAGTCGAACAGTGGGAGGAACATGAAATGAACGAAATTTACGAGCGCATCGACCGCCTGAAACGGCAGCGCGACGCGGTGATCCTGGCGCATTACTACGTGCCCGGCGAGGTGCAGGCTGCGGCGGATGGGATCGGGGATTCCTATTTCCTGGCCAGGGCGGCCAGGGACTGCGCCCAGCAGACCATTGTATTTTGCGGCGTCAACTTCATGGGGGAGAGCGCCAAGCTGCTCAACCCCGGCAAAACGGTGCTGATGCCCGACCCGGCCGCCGACTGCCCCATGGCCCACATGGTGGACGAGGCGCGGATCGGGCAGTACCGCCGCCAGTACGACGACCTGGCGGTTGTGTGCTACATCAACTCCACCGCACGCACCAAGGCGCTCAGCGACGTGTGTGTGACCTCCGCCAATGCGGTGAAGATCGTGCAGCGCCTGCCCCAGCAGCACATTTTTTTCATTCCGGACGGAAACCTGGGCGCCTATGTACAGCGCCGGGTACCGGAAAAGCACATCCTCCTCAACAGCGGCTACTGCCCGCGCCACGCCTTCCTGACGCCCGCCGAGGTGCAGGCGCAGAAGGACGCGCACCCGGACGCGCCGGTGCTGGCCCACCCGGAGTGCGGCGGCGAGGTGCTGGCCATGGCCGATTTCATCGGTTCCACCTCCGGCATCATCCGCTATGCCGAGCAGTCGGACGCGGCGGAGTTTATCATCTGCACCGAGCAGGGGGTGGAGTATGAACTGCATCGCCGCTGCCCCGGCAAGAAGTTCTGGTTTGCCAGCCGGCTGCTCCTGTGCCAAAACATGAAGCGCAACACGCTGGAAGCGCTGGTGGACTGCCTGGAAAACGGCACCGGGGAGATCACGCTGGATCTGGATGAAGCACAGCGGCAGCGGGCGCTGGCCCCGCTGGACCGTATGCTGGAACTGGCAAAGTGAGGCGGACGGCGATGGAACAAACGGTGGATACGGTCATTGTGGGCACCGGCGTCAGCGGGCTGTTCTGCGCGCTGAACCTGCCCGCCGATCAGAACGTGCTGCTGATCACCAAGGCGAACGCCGAGGAGAGCGACTCTTTTCTGGCGCAGGGGGGCATCTGCGTGCTGAAGGATGAGGCCGATTACGACAGCTATTTCGAGGATACCATGCGCGCCGGTCACTACGAAAACGACCCGGCCTCGGTGGAGATCATGATCCGCTCCTCCCGGTCGGTCATCGATGCGCTGGTGGGCTTTGGTGTGGAGTTCGCCCGGCGGGACGGGCAGTTCCTCTACACCCGCGAGGGCGCCCATTCCACCCCGCGTATTCTGTTCCATGAGGATACCACCGGCAGGGAGATCACCGGCAAGCTGCTGGCCGAGGCGCGCCGCCGCCCCAATCTGACCATCCGGGAGCAGTTCACCATGGTGGATCTGCTGGTGCAGGACGGCGAGTGCCGCGGCGTGGTGGGCTGCGGCAGAGACGGGGAGATGACCGCCCTGTACGCGGCCAATACGGTGCTGGCAACCGGCGGCGTGGGCGGGGTGTACCGCAATTCCACCAACTACCCCCATCTGACCGGCGACGGCGTGGCGGTGGCCTGCCGCCACGGCGTGCCGCTGCGGGACGTGGATTATGTGCAGATCCACCCCACCACGCTGTATGAACAGACGCCCGGACGCCGGTTTTTGATCTCCGAGTCGGTGCGGGGCGAGGGCGCGGTGCTGCTGAACGCCAAAGGCGAGCGCTTTGTGAACGAGCTGCTGCCCCGCGACGCGGTGACCGCCGCCATCCACGAACAGATGCGCCGCGACGGCACGCCCCACGTGTGGCTGTCGCTGGCGCCCATCGACAGGGAGGTGATTCTGCATCATTTCCCGGCGATCTTCCGCCGCTGCCTGGAGGCCGGCTATGATGTGACCCGCGAACCCATCCCGGTGGTGCCAGCCCAGCACTATTTCATGGGCGGCGTGCGGGTGGGCGCGGCGTCCCGCACGGCGATGCCCCGGCTGTACGCGGTGGGCGAGACGGCCTGCAACGGCGTGCACGGGCGCAACCGCCTGGCCAGCAATTCGCTGCTGGAAAGCCTGGTTTTTGCCCGGCGGGCGGCGGCGGACATTGCGGCGGCGCCGGCGCCGGAAACCCCCGTCCGGCGGGTGGACCCGGAGCGCTGGCGCGGCTGCGGGGCGCAGTACCCCGAACTGGTGCGCCGGCAGATCGAAACAAGCAAACAGGAGAGGAGCAGACAACATGAACAGCATCACAATGCGGTTAAATGCGGATGATTTGATTTTACAGGCGCTCAAGGAGGATATTTCCGGCGAGGACGTGACCACCAACGCGGTGATGCCCGCCCCGTGCCGGGGCGAGGTGGAACTGATCTGCAAACAGGACGGCGTGCTGGCCGGCCTGGATGTGTTCCGGCGGGTGTTCACGCTGCTGGACCCGGACACCGATTTTGCGATGGCCTGCCGGGACGGCGACCGGGTACGGCGCGGCGAGCGCATCGGCGTGGTGCGCGGCGACATTCGGGTGCTGCTGTCCGGCGAACGCACGGCGCTGAACTTTTTGCAGCGCATGAGCGGCATTGCCACCTACACCCGCCAGGTGGCCGACCTGCTGGAGGGCAGCGGGACGAAGCTGCTGGATACCCGCAAGACCACCCCCAACATGCGTGTGTTTGAAAAGTACGCCGTGCGGGTGGGCGGCGGCCACAACCACCGCTACAATCTGAGCGACGGCGTGCTTTTGAAGGACAACCACATTGCCGCCGCGGGCGGCGTGGCCCGCGCGGTGCGTATGGCAAAGGAGTACGCGCCGTTTGTGCGCAAGATCGAGGTGGAGACGGAAACGCTGGACATGGTGCGCGAAGCGGTGGAAGCCGGCGCGGACATTATCATGCTGGACAACATGACCCACGAGCAGATGAAGCAGGCGGTGGCGCTGATCGGCGGGCGGGCCGAAACGGAGTGCAGCGGCAACGTGACAAAAGAAACGGTTGCAAGTTTGGTGGATCTTGGTGTAGACTATATCTCAAGCGGGGCGCTGACCCATTCGGCCCCGATTCTTGACCTGTCCCTGAAAAATCTGAGAGCGTTGGAATGACGCTGCGGTAAGGAGGAGCCCATGAACGCGGCAGAGCGCAGAGAAGCGATACTCAACGAGATCGCCGCCAGCCGGAAGCCGGTATCCGGCGCGGCGCTGGCGGGACGGTTTGGTGTGTCGCGCCAGATCATTGTGCAGGACATTGCCGCGCTCAGAGAGGACAACGACATCATTTCCACCCATACCGGCTACCTGCTGGCCAGCCGGCCCACAAGGGTGTTCAAGGTGGTGCACTCCGACGAAGAGATCGAGGATGAGCTGACCACCATCGTGCAGGAAGGCGGCACGGTGAAGGATGTGTTTGTGTGGCACAAGATCTACGGCCGCATTGAGGGGCCGCTGAACATTGCCACCCCCGCCGATGTGGCGGACTATATGGACGCGCTGCGCACCGGGCGCTCGCGTCCGCTGAAAAAGGTCACCTGCGAGTACCATTACCATACGGTGGAGGCCCGCAGCGAGGAGATCCTCGACCGGGTGCAGGCGGCGCTGGATGCCAGGGGGTATCTGGTCAAAAATCCCGACAACTGAACGGCAGCCGCGGCAGGGGGTTCCTGCCGCGGCTGCCGTTTTTTGTCCGGAAAGATTTTACAGAATGTTCAGCTTTCAGGCCTGCGGCGGGGTTTTGCCGGGCGGGGAGAATATGATATAATTTATGAAATCTTAATACAATCTTAATGTCGGGCGGCAACAAGCGGCGTACTGGGCGGTACGCAATGCCGTTTGCCGCGCCGCCGGGAAAGGAGATGACAGATTTTTTGTTCCGGATTCTGAATGCTTCGCGCCCCAGGCTGCGCGAAAAATTTTCCGAGGCCGTCGGCGCTGTCGGGCCGGTGCTGGCCATTGTGCTGGTGTTGTGCTTTACGGTGGCGCCGGTGGAGTCGGGGCTGCTGCTGAGTTTTCTTGTGGGTGCGGTGCTTATTGTGTTGGGCATCATGTTTTTTACCCTCGGCGCGGAGATGAGCATGACCCCCATGGGCGAGCGCATGGGCGCGGCCGTCACCAAGCGGCGGAGCCTGCCGTTTCTGGTGGCGGTGGGATTCGCGCTGGGATTCCTCATCACCATCTCCGAGCCGGATCTCCAGGTGCTGGCCGGCCAGGTACCGTCGGTACCCGATCTGGTGCTGATTTTGTCGGTGGCGGTGGGCGTCGGCGTTTTTCTGGTGGCGGCGCTGCTGCGTATGCTGTTCGGCGTTGCGTTGCCGCCGCTGCTTACGGTGCTGTACGTGGCGGTGTTTGCGCTGGCGGCTTTTGTGACCCGGGATTTTCTTGCGGTTGCCTTTGATTCGGGCGGCGTGACCACCGGACCCATGACGGTTCCCTTTATCATGGCGCTGGGGGTGGGCATTTCGGCCATCCGCAGCGACCGCCATGCCGCCGATGACAGCTTCGGCCTGGTGGCGCTGTGTTCGGTGGGGCCGATCCTGGCGGTGCTGATCCTGGGCATGATCTATGACCCCGGCGAGACCGTCTACACGGTGGAGGAGCTGCCCCGGGCGGAGGATTCCCGGGCGCTGTGGCGGCTGTTTACCGCCGAACTGCCCGTTTATCTGAAAGAAATGGCCCTCTCGCTGCTGCCCATCGCGCTGTTCTTCGGACTGTTCCAGGTGACGATGATCCGCATGTCCCGCCGAAATTTGGCCAGGATCGCCGTCGGCCTGGTGTATACCTACGTGGGGCTGGTGCTGTTCCTGACCGGCGCCAATGTGGGCTTCATGCCGGTGGGGCGCTATCTGGGCCAGGTCCTGGCCTCGCTGCGCTGCCGGTGGATCGTCATTCCGGTGGGCATGCTCATCGGCTACTTTATCGTGCGGGCCGAGCCGGCCGTCTACGTGCTCAACAAGCAGGTGGAGGAGCTGACCGACGGCGCCATCTCCGCCGCCGCCATGGGGCGCAGCCTTTCCATCAGTGTGGCGGTGTCGGTGGGGCTGGCCATGGTGCGGGTGCTCACCGGCATTTCCATTTTGTGGTTCCTCATTCCGGGGTACGCCGTCGCCATCGGCATTTCCTTCTTTGTGCCCAAAATCTACACCGCCATTGCCTTTGACTCCGGCGGCGTGGCCTCCGGCCCCATGACGGCTACCTTCCTTCTGCCCTTTGCCCAGGGCGCCTGTCTGGCGGTGGGCGGCAATATTGTGACCGACGCTTTCGGCGTGGTGGCAATGGTTGCCATGACCCCGCTGATCACCGTGCAGGTGATGGGCCTGACAGGCCGCGTCAGACAGCGCCGCGCTGCGGCTGGGCCGCAGCCGCAGGCCGGGCCGGACGCCTTTGCCCTGCTGGCGGAGGACGCCGTCATTGAACTGTAAAGGAGGAACGCCATGAGTGAATTGTATTGGATGATCACCGTCACCGACCGCAACGCGGCGCGCACCTTCCTGCCGATGTACCGCCGCCACGGTGTGGACGTGGCATTGTGCGCCGTGGGGACAGGGACCGCCGTCAGCGAAACGCTGGATACCCTCGGCCTGGAAAGGACCGAGAAGGCGGTGCTGGGCGCGGTGGTGACCGACACGGCCTGGCGGCAGATCCTGCGCAGCCTGCGCCGGGAACTTCAGATCGACGTGCCGGGTACCGGCGTGGCGTTTACCGTGCCGCTGAGCAGCATCGGCGGCAAGAAGGCGCTTCGGTTTGTGACCGGGCGTCAGGAATTTGCCTTTGAGGGGGAGAGCACCTTGAAAGAGACCAGAAACGAGCTGCTGGTGGTCATCGCCAACCAGGGATACAGCAATCAGGTGATGGATGCGGCCCGCGCAAAGGGGGCGGGCGGCGGCACGGTGATCCATGCCAAGGGCACCGGTATGGAGAGCGCAGAGCAGTTTTTCGGCGTGGCGCTGGCCAGCGAAAAGGAGATGCTGTTCATTGTGGTGCGCAGCGAACAGAAAAACGACATCATGCGCGCCATCATGGACAAGGCGGGCACCGGGACCCGCGCGGGCGGTATTGTATTCTCGCTGCCCGTCACCGCCGCCGCGGGCATGCGCCTGGACGCGGAGGAAACGGAATAACGCACAACACAACGCGCCCCCGGCCATTGCGGCCGGGGGCGCGGTTGATTTGGTCAGTGTTCCAGCAGATACGGTTCAAAGCGGTGCAGGTCGTCGATCTTGACGGTGGCGTCGTAATAGACGCCGTTTTCGCGGTATTCCTCAGCGTTCACGCTGCCGCGGGTGCGCAGAATGTCCGCCAGGGCCAGCTTGTCGTAAGGCAGCACCACCTCGATGCGACGTACCCGTTCGCTGAGCAGTTCGTCCAGCTTTTGCAGCAGCTCGTCCAGCCCGCGGCCGGTTTTGGCGCTGGTCAGCAGTACGTCGGGGTCAAAGGGAAGAACCCCCGCCGCGTCCGCCTTGTTGTACAGCACCAGCTGGGGAATGTCGCCGCAGCCCAGGCTTTCCAACACTTCGTCGGTGACGGCCAGCTGTTCCATGCGTTCGGGGTCGCTGGCGTCCGCCACCTTTAAGATCACGTCGGCGAAGGCGGCTTCCTCCAGCGTGCTCTTGAAAGCGTTTACCAGGTGGTGGGGCAGGCGGCTCACAAACCCGACAGTGTCCACCAGAATGACCGTCAGCCCGCTGGGCAGCGTCAGCTTGCGGGCGGTGGGGTCCAGCGTGGCGAACAGCATGTTCGCCTCAAAAATCCCGGCGCCGCACAGCGCGTTCATCAGGCTGCTTTTGCCCACGTTGGTGTAGCCCACCAGCGCGACAACCGGCACGCCGTTCTTGCGGCGGGCGCGGCGTGTCTCGCCCCGGCGCTTTTCCAGTTCTTCCAGGCGGGATTCCAGCGTTTCGATGCGGCGATGGATGTGGCGGCGGTCCAGTTCCAGCTTGGTCTCGCCGGCGCCGCGGCGGGCCCCGGCGCCGCCCGCCCCGCCGCCGCCCTGCCGGGACAGGCTCTCGCCCAACCCCTGCAATCGCGGCAGCAGATACCGCTGCATGGCAAGCTCGGTCTGCAGTTTGCCTTCGTTGGTGGTGGCACGGCTGCGGAAGATCTCCAGGATCAGCATGGTGCGGTCCAGCACTTCCACCTGCAGCGCGGCTGAAAGGTTGCGGATCTGGCTGCCGGTCAGCTCGCCGTCAAAAATCGCGGCCTGTGCGCCCACATTCTGGCACACCAGCCGCGCTTCGGCCAGCTTTCCTTCGCCCAGCAGCGTGCCCGCCTCGGGGGCGCTGCGTTTCTGCTGCACGGTGGCCACCGCCTGCATGCCGTTCGCCTCGGCCAGCGCAGCCAGCTCCTGCAGGCTGCGCTCGGCGTCAAATTTGCCCTGATCCAGCGCAAGCAGCACCACCGGCGTGGGTCCTTGCTCCTCCGGCCCGGTGGGATGGGTGGAACAGCGGCCCTCCGGCTCGCTGTCAGAGCTGAATGCTGAAAGAATCGTCGTCCCCGGCGTCGTCGGGCTGTCCGTCAAGGGGCTGCCCGGCTCCGTCGTCAGGCACAGGCGCGGGTCTTGGTTTTCTTGTTTCATGTTTCCTCACGTACAGGTACACGCGGCAGGGCACGGCGGTACCATCCTCTTTCTCGTAAGTGGAATCGTGGTCGTAGATGAAGCCTGCCTTCTTGATGACCGCCTCGCTGGCCGCGTTTTCCGGCGCGTGGCAGCAGCGCAGCCAGTGAGCGCCGGTATTTTTGAACCAGTAATCCCGCACGGCGATCAGCGCTTCGGTGGCATAGCCCTGGCCCCACCATTTGCGCCCGAGGCACAGCCCCGGTTCCCACGCTTCGCCCAGCGGGCCGGCGTCGAAGGTCCAGGCGCCATCCTGCTCCCTGGTGCGGGAAATGTGGATGCACCCCACCAGAATGCCGGTGCTTTTTTGGGTGATGCCCCAGAGGTAGAAGTCATCCTCTGCATAGTGTTTCACGGTGTCGTTGATAAATTCAGCGCTCTGCGCCCAGGAATGATGCGCTTCCCAACGCAGGTATTTGGTCACTTCCGGGTCGCTGGCCCAGTTGCCGAACATCATTTCGGTATCGCTGACCTCCAGACGGCGCAATAAAAGCCGTTCGGTCTGGATTTCCTGTGTACCGCAATGCCGCATAAAAAGGTCACGTCCTTTACATTAAAGTTTCCAACTTTTACAAATATTATAGAATGTCGGCAGGGCTGCGTCAAGATTTGCGCAGCACCCGTTTCAGGATACCGGTGCCCAGCCGCCACAGCTTGAGCAGCTCGTCGAGGTACAGCACGCAGTAGATGAACAGCGCCGCCCCGGTGAGCAGAAATTTCAGCGCGAAATGCTGCCACAGCAGGCAGCCGATGCCGGTAACGGCAAAGGCCAGCAAAAAGCCCGCCGCCGTCTTGGAGTAGCTGGGAATGGTGCGGTAGTAGTACTGACCGGTGACGGTGCGGTACAAAAACATCGCTCCGCTGGACACCGCCAGCGACAGTGCCGCGCCCTTCAGCCCGAAGGCGGGCACCAGCAGCGCGCACAGCACGGCGTTGGCCGCCGCGCCCACGCCGATGCCGATGGTGTCATGGTAGGGTTTGCGGGCGATGGAGTTGCCGTAAACGGTGCCCTCGCACAAAATGTTGAACACCACGCTGAGCATCAGCAGCGGGAACACGGCCATGCCCTCCCGGTAAGCGGGGAAGAGGAGGAAAAGCACATCCTCCAACATGACCAGCACGCAGAAGAAACCGAAGATCAGCAGGTTGAGCACATCGTGCACCCGGCAGATGCGGCTCTGCTCCTCCCGGTAGTGGGCGTAGACGTACGGCCCCCAGAAGGTGGAGAACCCGGCCTGGATGGCGGTGACCAGGTTGGCCACGCGCAGGCTGAAGGCGTATACGCCCTGGGTGGTGGGGTCGGTGTAGTTGAGCAGGAAAGAACTGGATACCGTGCTGTTCAGGTAAACGAGCACCTGGCTGGGTGCCAGCGCCAGGCCGTAGGGCACCACCGTGCGGTAGACGGGCAGGCTTTGCCGCAGCGAAATGCGGCTGCCGCCGCGCACTTTGAACCCGAAGGCGATGGCAACCAGCCCGAAGCTGAACACCGCTGCCAGCGCAAACACATAGACGTTGGAGGTGAAGAAACCCGGCAGCAGGTACAGCAGATTGTAGCAGGCCTGCATCCACAGCGTTTCGGCGGTGTAGGCGCGGATGTTGTTTTCCAGCCGGAGCAGTACGTTCAGGTAACGAACCAGCATGTACATGCCCGCGTTGAGAAAGAGCAGCGGCACAATGGCCCGGCCCACCGAAGCAAAACCGGTCGCCCGGGCGATGGCGCTGCCGAACAATACGCTGCCACCGACGCCCAGCACCGCCATGAACGCCACCGACAGCCGCGTGCAGGCGGAGAACAGGCCCCGCCCGGTACAGCCGGCGGGCGGCTCGTGGTAAAAGCGCAGCAGCGCCTGGTCAAGCCCCAGGATGCCCAGGTACATCAGCGTGGCGGTGGTATTCATGAACTGGGCGGGCAGACCGGTTTTTTCCGGCCCGAGAATGCCCTGCACGACGATGGCCACGCCCGAGATGATAAAACCCAGGTAGGTCGCCACCGAAAATTTCAGCACGCTGCCGGCAAAGCTCTCGCCGGCGGAGGCTTTCTTCTGTTCGTCTGCCATTGGTGCCTCCTTATCGGACGTAGGGGCGGATGCGCGCCTCCATGCGGGCGGCGTCCCCGGGGGAAACGTAGGCTTTGTCCACATAACCGTAGATGCGCTGGGCAAAGTCGGCCAGCGGCCGGCAGAAGGCAAACACCCGTTTCGGCTCCCACTTGAACCGGTACAGTACATGCACGCCCCACAGCGCCACAAACTTGAGCAGGTTGAAATGGGGGGTGAACCCTTCGCCCATCGGTTCGTCGCGGGGCGGGTTGCGGTACACTTCCTCCAGCAGGTCGGCCATGCGCTTGTAGGCCGGGACGGGCGACGGGTCAAAATACCCCTCGATGACCTCCTTCGCGATGGGGAAGGGCGGGTTGGGGTCAGCCATTGCGGCGGCAAACTCGTCGTAGCTGGTGACGTAGCGGGCGTCCTTGTAGATGACCGGGTCGTATTCGTGCTCAATGGGCGTGGGACGCAGGATATGGCAGCTCTTGCCCGCCATGTACACCTCGGCAATGGCGGTGCTCATCCAGATGGAGATGGAATCTGCCGCCACGATCCACTGTTTCACGGAATCGGCAAAAATCACATGGAAATTGGGCCGGCGCGCCGCCAGCTCGTCCAGTTCGCGGCATTTCCACTCGCTGGGATGGCGGCGGTAGACCAGCTCCACCTCGGGGTGCCCGGCCAGATACCGGTCGAACCAGCGCAGCGTCTCGGCCATTGAGACCCGGTTGGTTTTGGCAAAGCCGGAAAAATCGGTGCCCGCCATTTTGGAAAGCTCGGCCACCTCCCCGTCCGACATGCTGGCGTAACCGAAGCTGGAAATGTACAGGTGCAGCTGCTTGGCGGGGTCCAGGCCGAATTCACGGCAGAGCGTTTCTTTGCTTTTGAAATAGCCGTTGAATTCCGGGCGCAGGAAATCCATCATCACCGCGCCGGTGACGGGGGTGTTCCTGGCCTCCATGCCGTGGGCCTGCAGCCGGGCCGCCGTGCGCGTGCCCCAGCAGGTCTGCACGCAGCGCTTGGCGTTGCCGTTCATGTTGAACCAGTCGCCCTCCTCCTGCGTGTCGGAAAGCATCTGCTCCCAGTGCAGGTTGACGATTTTGTTGCAGCGGCCGATGTTGTTGTACACATGGCTGTTGATGGCCTCGTTGTCGTACATGCAGCTGGACACCAGCACCTCCGGCTTGTCCCGGGTGAACAGCCGCACGTGCTTGGGGTCGAGAAGCTGGCGGATCTCGGCGGTGTAACCGCGGCGCTCCAGTTCCAGCTTGAGCAGAAGGTCGCTCTCATATTCGCGCACGGTGTGCTCGTATAAAATCAAAAAATCCAGTGCCAAAGGGTTGCCTCCTTGCGGGGAAAGGGTTGGGGGTCAGCGCGCCAGGTCGGCGAACAGCTGCCGCGTCCAGTCGGGCAGGCCGTAAAGCTCGTCCAGATGGAAACCGTCAAAAAACTGCGTGTCATCGTCGGAAATGCAACTGCCGCTCCATTCGTAGTCCAGCAGCGTGAAGCCGTATTCCGCCGCCCAGCCGCCCAGCTGCGCCAGCACCGGCTGCATGGCGGCGTCAATGCCGTATCTCTCGCACACCTCGGTGCGCACGTTGCCCGCCATGGGCGGCAGCACCACCGCCAGCGTCACGCCTTCGGCCCGGCAGCGGGCGGCCAGTGTTTCCAGGCGGGCAAACTGTTCTTCGTTGAGCGTCCAGTTTTCGCATTTCGGTGTGATGAGCGCCGGGTATTCATACAGTTTGCGGTGCAGCGGGATGGGGTTGCCGTCCCCGTCAAAATAATCTTCCGCCGTCCAGTCGCCGCTCTCGATGGCGTCCGGCGTGCCGCGCAGCGTGTCCATAAAAACCGTCAGCGCGTTGACGTTGTATTCCAGATTCAGGCAGTAGGCCAGGGGATTGTTCAGCGTGTCCTCCAGCGCGGCGAAACGGTCGGTGTTGTAGTGGGCGTTGAGGGTGTAAAAGGACACCTCCACCAGAAGGCTGTCCACCCCGTTGCCGGAGTCCAGCACATAGTCGGCCAGATCCAGCGTTTCCTTCAGCGATGCGCCGCCGAACGCCAGGTTCTGCCAGCGCTCGCCCGAAAGCTCCTCCACCAGTTCCATGTCAAAATGGGCCAGACGGCTGTCGCCCAGGATCAGGTTCCGCCCCGGCTGCTGCTGGTAGGCGCGCACCCGCGCCACCGGCTGGGAGGAGGAAGCCCCGCTTTTCAGCCCGAAATAATTGTTCGGCTCGAAGGCGAGGAAGAACGCCAGCCAGACATAGACCGGCACCAGCAGCAGCGCCAGCCGTTTGAGAATGTGTTTCATAGAGGCGCCTGCCTTTCATCAAAAACCTGCATACATGCCGAACCCCGACGAGCCGAACCCGCCGCTTTGGATGATATATCCCGCCAGAATGCACACCACCAGCGCGTAGTACACCGTCGTGCGGGCCCTGCCCGGCAGAGCGGCCAGAACCGTTTCGGCGGGCTTGTTCCTGTGGCGGAAGGCGCGCCGCCAGTCCAGCCAGAAGCCCAGCGCCAGCACCGCCGGCATGAACACACAGTAAGCCGCCACCAGGATGGCGTTGGCGTAGAAACCGGTGTACACCGCGCCGTACAGCTCAGCGCCAAAGCGTGCGGGCGACCAGCCGGTGAAGCACTGCGCCAGATACCGCACGCCGTCCGCCGCGCCCAGCGCTTCGGCGCCGTTCGGCCCCGACCCGATGCGGAAAAACACCATGCTTACCGTCCACAGCACAAACACGCCGGCGCGCTTGGCCCACAGTACCTTCGCGGGGGCTTTTTTCTTCGGTTTGCCCAGGCGGCGGTGCAGCAACTCCTCACCCACGCGGTACAGCGCCTGCAGCAGCCCCCACACAATAAAGGGCGCCGTGTTGCCGTGCCAGAAACCGGACAGGAAAAACACCAGAAACACGCACACCTCCGTGGGCAGGTGGTCGCGCTTGCCGCGGGTCAGGCGGGAAGTATCCGCCCAGGCCAGCGGCAGGAACAGATATTCCTGCAGCCAGCCGGACAGGCTGATGTGCCACCGGCTCCAGAATCCGGAAAAATTGGTGGAGAAGAAGGGCGTTTTGAAATTTTCCGGCAGTTCGAGGCCGAGGATCAGCCCGACGGCACGGGCGACCTCCGAGTAGCCGCAGAAGTTGAAATACAGTTGGAAGGTGTACAGCACGGCCGCCAGCACCAGCATCGGCCCGCCGTAGCCGCGGTAGTTGGGAAAAACTTCATCCACCACCAGGCCCAGCACGTCGGACACCGCCACCAGCTTGAACAGACCCAGCGCGAACAGGCGCAACCCATCGGTGAGACGGGCGGCGTCAAAGCGGTGTTCCTTTTTAAATTGGGGCAGCAGCTTGCCCGCGCGGCAGATGGGGCCCTGGGTGACCGTGCCGAAAAAGGTCAGGAACAGACTGTAATGGAGGAAATTTCGCTCCGCTGGGCAGTCGCCCCGGCCGGCGTCCACCAGGTAAGAGATGGCCGCGAAGGTGTAAAAGCTGATGCCCAGCGGCATGACCAGCGCCGGCATGGCGCCGGTGTACCCGGGGTCGGAGATGCCGGTCAGCGCGTTGAAATACTTGAAAAAGCCCAGAATACACAGGCAGCCGATCACGCCCAGACGCACAAAAGCGGTTTTGTGCGCGCCGCCGCGCCAGGCGACGCCCCGCCCGCACAGATAGGTGAACAGGCAGATGGACAGTGTGACCGCGAACATGGCCGGGTGCCCCATGGCCTGTACGGCAACGGCGTAAAACACCCAGCTGGCCGCCAGCAAAAAGGGGGACTGGGCTTTCTGCGGCAGATGCAGGTATACGGCCGCCACCACCGCGAAAAACGCGAAAAAGCCGAAGCTTTGCAGGCTCACGGGCGCGCCTCCTTTCGATCGATCGCAAAATATCAGTGGAATCTACTTATTATACCGTTTTTGGCGGCGGGTGTAAAGGGTCGCGGGCGGCCTGCGTGCTGGGAAAACCCGCATGGAAAAGGACGGCACAGGGAACATTTTCATTTTTTACGGAATTTTCGGCGCGCGTGACGGATTTTTCGTTGAAATCCACCGAAAAAAAGACTACAATAGAGTCAGTACAAACGGCGGCTGCCGCCAAAACGAGGAGGCCAATTATGGAACATTCCAATCCCATTTTGAAAAACAATGAAAGCCCCCAGAAATTTATCACCATCGGTGAGATCATGCTGCGCCTGACCCCGCCCAATTATGAGAAGATCCGCATGGCATCCAGCTTCGAAGCCAGCTACGGCGGCAGCGAGGCCAACATTGCGCTGGCTCTGGCCAACCTGGGCGTGGATTCCACCTTCTTCAGCGTGGTGCCCAACAACTCATTGGGCAAGAGCGCCATCCGCTGGCTGCGCTCCAACGACGTGCACTGCACGCCCATGATCCTGACCACCCCCGAACAGACCCCCACCCACCGCCTGGGTACATATTATCTGGAAACCGGCTACGGCATCCGCGCCAGCAAGGTCACCTACGACCGTAAGCACAGCGCCATGACCGAGTTCGATTTCTCCACCGTAGATCTGGACGCGCTGTTCGATGGCTTCGACTGGCTGCATCTGTCCGGCATCACGCCCGCGCTGTGCCCCAGCTGCGCCGAGTTTATCCTGAACTGCCTGAAGGTCGCCAAAGCCAAAGGACTCACCGTCAGCTTTGACGGCAATTTCCGCAGCCGGCTGTGGAGCTGGGAGGAAGCCCGCGATTTCTGCACCCTCTGCCTGCCCTATGTGGACGTGCTGTTCGGCATCGAGCCGTACCATCTGTGGAAGGATGACAGCGACCACGCCAAGGGCG